>CAZWOB010000016.1:0-7698 GCA_964635295.1 uncultured bacterium | reverse complement strand
TAGTAATCTTTGACCGCTTGCAAAACATCCATAAAATAGAGTTCTGCCACTTGCTGTTTCACCTGTTCGAAAGGCTTCCAGCTGCCATCCTCTTTGCGGAACTTCTTCGGGTCGTTTCCTCGTAATTGCGGGTAGGCCGCTTCAAGCTTAACCTCGACAAGCTTGTCAAGCGTGCCGTCCTTCCTGGCCTCTTCAAACGTCAAGGCTTCAAAACCGGGTGTTTTCTCTTTCACCACAATGCGGTAGAAAGACTGCCCGTCGGCCGAGTACTGTTCAAGCGCTTCGCTGCTCTCAGGATATTGGTCAAGGAGATTGATCAGCTCATCTGCATCAGACAAACCGGTGATCAACTTGTTTTCCCCTTTTTTGCGAATACCCACCACTTCTCTGATAGGTTGTGCCTCTATCAGAGCCTGTTCGAGCCATTCGGGATGCTCATCGACGATCTGAGCGCGGGAAAAAGCATCGACCCGGTTACGCGTCTGCTGGTCAAGTGATTCCAGGGCCGTGTATCTCTCTTGCTCGTTGCTTCCTTTTTTGACGCCCAGTTCAGGAAATTTCTGTTTGAGTTTTTCCCAGCTAGTGTCCTTGACCTGCCAGCTCCAGGTTTCTTTCACGCCCACTTTCGTCTTAAGGTCTCTTTTATTGACCTGTGCGATCTCAAGTTCATATTTTCTCTGGACAAGCTCGGGAGTTTCCTTTGCGATCTGATCGACAGACTTGAACTGCTCAGGCTTCTCCAACGCCTCAATTCCCGACTCAGGACGAACCGCAATTGCATCCAGATAGATCTCGAACCGCTGCAGGTCGCGGAAATCTGTGAGGCGAAGCCCTTCCGGAAGCTGATATAGGGATCCTTCTACCGTCTCTTTGGCGTACTCTTGAAAATGGGTAAAGGTGTAGGGATCGACCCATACGCTGTTGCCGAGGTCGTGAAAGAGCCTTCTAAACAGCATCACTTTCTGCCAGACCGCCGCAGCACGGTTGCCGTCCATACCCATGCGTCGAAGCTGCTCTTCAAAGTACTGGTTCGCATTGACCACACCGATATTTGGATTGGATGAGTTTTGTTGAAAGCTCAATTCCGCATTACGGTAAAGGTCGGCCAGCGCTTCTTTCCTTGAGACGCTGTATCCTTTTTCCTCCGCGATGATGGAGCTGTTGATGATAAACTCCGAAACGAGTCTGACGAAGCGGGAGCCGAACCAGTCGTCCACCGTATGGTATCCGAAGAGCGCCAGATCGATGTAGTTCAAGTTAGGGTCGGCTGCCACCCACTGATACTGTTTCTGCTGATGACCGAGCACCATGCGCAGCGCCGGATGAGGGAAGCGGCGTTCCGCCAAAAACAGATTGATACGTGCATCGAATCCCTCCTCAGAAGCCGGATCTTTGACATTTCTCAGTTCAGCCAGGCGTTTGTTCACATTCGGCGCGATAACGCTCCAGGCATTTTCCGCGCTGATGAACTGCGCTTGAGGGTGTCGGTAGGTCTGATAGTGCTTTTCCCGTTGCTGACGAGTTTGCAATTCACTCCTTAAGTCGTCCAAAAAGGATTTAGCCAGGATCGCTCCCATCCCTGTTTCCAGGAAATCCTTTTTGATGACGCCGTCGTTGAGGAAGTTGGGCCCCCATCTTCCGCCGAGCAGCATTTTATCTTCGTTATCCGTGCCGATGAACATGGCCATCTCTTCCAGTTCGGACCGGGTCACATCGGATCCGTCGACAGCGTGAAACACTGTCTTATCGACAGGCCCTCCATTTTGGAGACCACTGTAAGTCCCAAAGAATGAGAAAGATATTACAATCACAAATGTGATGACGAGATAGAGAAACCGTTGGTATTTTCTAAAAATCGCTAGCATTGGTGTCAAACCCTCAAAAACTTCAATTAGATAGGGTAGATCGTATCAAAAGCCTCCCCTTTACGACAACACAAAGTCTCCAAATCCCCTATTTCTCCTCAGTTATGCCATATTTAAGAGTAAATTATCTAAAATTGACTGATTAAAAAAAATATTATATAATAGGTGATATTAAGAGGCAGGTTTATAAGAGAGGTAAAAATGATGAAAGCGCTGGGTAATTTATTTAGTAGTTTTGGTTCTGGAAGGACACCTTCAATTGAAACCCAACCACTACTGGGCACTGACCAGTCGAATAGGGGGGTGTCGGTGGGTAGTGGTACAAAAGGTACGGAAAAAACTGCACAGGTTTGGAGTACGAACAAAGCGTATACGCCATCCCTAGGACGCACAATAAAAGAAGAGGAGACACCTCTTTTGGGAGGAGACACCTCAGTTGCGAGCGGAGAAAAGCTCTCTCCTAAACCACAAGCTTCGATGAAGAAAGCCGAGAATTGTGTCAAACAATTCTTTCAGGGGCTTATTCAGAAATTTAAAGCATCCGTCGACCAATACAAAGTCAAACAGCAACACATTCACCATCGTGAACAGATCTCGCAAAATCCTCATTCTGCCAAGCTATCACAAACCCTGGGTAAATTTTTAGGTAAAGCAAAAACAGAAACTCAAAAAGGCTCTGAAAGCGAACTTGGAGAATATACATATGAAAGCCCTAAGCTCACTTCAACAGACATGCAAAACCTCAACAATTATTTTTCCGGAGACAATATAGGGCCCGGACTCGATGCATTATCAGATCTTTATGAAGCGGGTAATACCAAAGAATTTGAAAATATCTTAAAAGCTTTAACGCCTGATAATTTCGCAAAAGTTGAACGGCAAATTCCACAAACGGAAGATGGAGGTAATTTTCAACTGATTTTAGAGAGAGTTAGAGCAGAAAAGGATCATAATGTATCCAGAGACATGAAATCAGCCATCGAACAGTTAAAATCTCCAGAGACAATTGACGATGGGATCGCCGCCATAAGAGATCTTGCACTTGCAGGTCTTCCGGACAACGCATCTGAAGGGTATAAAGAATTTGCTGTGAATAATGCTATAGCAAATGCATTGAGTGAACTCTTCAATGATGAAGATCAAATAGACACTGCCTGCCAAGTAATAGTCGAAATTGCAAAAAGCGATCCAGATCAAGCAGGGAGAGTGCTGCACCTTGCAGATATTCCCAGTAGCAACGCTGATAAGGTCGCAAAAAAGGTCATGGAAAAACTTGACTCACCCGAAAAACGAGCGAAATTAGTTGGCGGAGCACTTAAATCGGAAGTACAAGCTCATTCTAAGGAACAGCCAGGTAATTTACTCAGGGGAAATACAATAGGCTCAAAATTATTAGCAGAATTTACTAAGGCACATGTAGTTCCCCATTTTACAGGATCAGAAAAGCTGCAAAACGCACTCAAAAAACTTCCAAAAGAAAACCTCCTTTCCGAAGATAGTGAAACAAAAGAAAAATCAATCTCATCAGAGAATGCCACTAGAATCCAAGAGCACACAACCGAAGTTCTCTCCATCCTTGAAGAAATCGCCACGGATACTGAGAATGAGGAATTATCAGTATTTTATGACATGTGCCGAGATGTTCAGCAAACTGTTAACGATAAATTCGGAAAATCATCCGCAGAAACTGTGCCATTGAACTTTTTATTTTTGAGGGGACTCAACGCAGCAATGCTCGGGAAAGTCACAAAATTTGAAGGTCTACAAATAAAAAACGCTATTCTTGTAACTAAAATTATTCAAAACATGGTAAACAAGGTGGATTTTGATAATAAGGAAGAGTACATGAGGGTATTTGGTCCCTTTTTGACGTCGGGTAGAGAACCTGTTGAAACCATCAACCAACACCTTTCCGGCGAAGAGGTTTGACGATAACCTTATCCATTTGAGATAATCTCCCCAAAAAACTTTTGGGGAACCCTCAATGGCCGCAATTCCTGCCACATTTGACAATCCAACAACTCCACTTATACATCCACGAACATCATCCCTCGGCAGGCACTGGAAATGGTGCATCAAAACCTATCACGACCACTCCGATCTGATCACAAGCCTCGGCATCTTCACCCTCAATACGATCCTGCTCGCTTCAAAAATTTTTAAACAAATCCCCCATCTCGTCCACCGCACCTGCTATACCGCCCTTAGCTTTTCGGGGGTCATGTGGATGAATATCCAGATCCGCGATCTGATCAAAAACGGCGACGATCTCTTCCACAATCTAAAAGCCAAAGACATCGAAGGAATCGTCTTCACCGCCGCCAAAGTCACCGTCAAATCGCTCAATATTCTCCTTACCGGGGCCCTTTGTGTTGCCTCCCTCTTTTCCCTGTTCGCCTACCCGGAAATCGCCTTGGCAATGTACGCTGTGATGCGCCCTTTCTCCCTCTTTTCTCTCGGAACAGGCATCCTGACCGAAATCTATGATTACAAAAAGAACAACTCCCTATGCGGCCGCATTAAAGTGGCCGCCCGCAAACCGGAAAAAGTGGAAAAGGTGATGCGCCACTTTCTCAAACGGCTCTACCATGAAAAGGACCGAGCGGAAGAATCGTCTGAAAAACGGCTGGCACGCCATACATTCAAACAGCTCGATCACTACGTGATGGAAACACTGCGGGAAAATCTGGGGAAGAAATACGACGTCGATACAGTCGATCAACTGATGGGCGTGATGAACCAAAGCGACTTGAACGCCCTTATCCATAAATTGAGAACAGGCCTGAAACAGAAACGGAAATATACGCAGGCAAATTTAGGGTTGATCGTTCTTGGCTATCTCAGCATGGGGATCTGCAAGATGTGGCCCGACTCCCTCATTCAATGCTCGGTCACCTGGACGATGTCGCTGCTGTATACATCAAAGATGATCTGGCAAAAATGCCGCCACAGCGAGTGGAGCATCTCGAATTAAAAACACCCGCTAACCCTAAGATTAGCGGGGTTTGTCTACAATAGACAGAGGGAAGGTTAACTTCGTTTATCCGCCCATGGCGGTTTCAATCTCTCTTCTGGACTTGAAGTCCCACTGAGGATGCTGGGAATCTGAGACCAACTGAGCCGTTTGGTCCAACAGGATCTCCCATTCGGGATAGTCAGTAGCTTTGACCATTTTCTCAAGGTTTTGCAATAAAGCGACCGTAAAAAGTCCGCCACTGTTCGTGCCCCAAGAATACTCGCCGACCTCCGAACTGCTGATCAACAGCGTTCCTTCAGCTTCCAAAAACAGGGAGCGGTAGTTTGCGGCAATAATATCTTCACTGGCTCCAGAGAACCAGAAACGTTGCATCAATGGCGGCGCGAAATCATCTGGAACAAAACTGTTGCAGACATCCGCCATCACAATAAGAAAGCGGGGATTTTTCTCTTCCAAAACATCGCGTACATGCGCAAGGTCGATCCCCTTGTCCTCAATAGAGAAATAGAGGTTCGGCCAGGGATTGCCTTCTTTGCTTTCTGTACGGTATCCATGTCCTGAATAATAAAAGATCACAACGTCATCTTCTTCAAATTTCAAGGCATCGATCGCTTCCAACACATTGTCGGGACGCACTTCATCACCGCTGATGGTGATCAGGTTCTGCTCCATTTCCGTATACTTGGAGACTTTATTGAACTGACGACGCATCTTATAGAGGTCCATCGCAGTTGAGTCACCGATGCTCACATCTGTCGTATCGGCCACCAATATCGTATGTAAAGTCGCAGCCTCTAATCCAAAAGTCGCGAGAGCGCAAAAAATGAGGGTTAACGCAAGTTTTACTGTTTTCATTTGATCAACTCCTTTTGGATATAGTCATTAAATTCTTCTGCCATTGGATCGGTATCGATAATGACAGTTTGATCGTCATGAACGAACTTGACCTGCTTGCAGACAAAGCTGATCATAGCGACCACTTGCTCCTTTCCTTCGAAAGTAATGGTCATTTCCGGGATAAACAGGCATTTTTTCGTGCGATCAAAAATATACCCCTGATCCGCGAGAAGAAACGATTGCAGGCCCTCGATCTCAGGCTGCGTCAATGTACGCTTTCCTTCGATCTTCACATGGCCGGGCTTGGACAGACCGATAAAGATCTCCCTTCCGACTTTAGCCTTGAACTGCTGGGACGAAGACCCGGACTGCTGGCAACTGGTCAGCATAGGTATGATCGCCAACGCAAATAAAATGGAACAGACGATGAGCTTTTTCATAATAATAACTCTCTATTAATTAGTACTAATATACTTTGTTAAAGTGAGGAAAAATTAACACTTTTATTTAAAGATTAGTTTAAGGAAAAATTAAAATTACCTTAATCATCGAAATAACAATATTTATTATCTTGGTGTACGATCGGTTTTCGCTTTCCTCACTACGTTGTCCTCTTGACGCTTGCTATCATATTTGATATCATATAAGTATGAGTAAGTTCGATAAACTAGTTATATGCATACTGGACGGAAAACCGATCTCCTATAAAGAAGCAGAATCCCTACTCAAAAAACTTGGATTTGATCTACGTATTAAAGGGTCGCATCATGTATTCGGAAAACCTGACTACGAACGAAATGTATCGCTTAAAATGAGAAATCAACTTCTCCCTTACCAGTTGCGATTAATACAGGAGGTATTAAAAGATCATGGCTACTAAAAAAGAGATACAAAAGTATGTTAATATGCCCTGGTCATACACTGTTGAGCAAGAAAATGGGTACTTCATAGTATACGTAAATGAATTACCTGGTGTATGCACCGATGCGGAGACGATCAATGAAGCAATGGATGATGTTAAAGACGCAATTTATGCGACTGTAGAACTCTATCTTGACCAAGGAAGAGATATTCCCGTCCCAATAAACAAATCTAAATTCAAAGGGAAAATCTCATATAGAACGTCTGCAGAAAGGCATTATGCAATTGCCAAGGTTGCACAGCAAAAACACAAATCCCTTAGCAAAGTCTTAGATATGCTAGTAGATGCTGGCATGGGTCGGATGAATTTACCTCATCATAGATAGAATTATTTTACAATCTGGACTTATTGTGAAGATTGAGGGAAACGTTCATCAGCCACTCCCAACTGGCCAGCTGCAAACGGGTGGAATAGGCATAGTCCAGCTCCAGCTCATAGAGCAGGGCGTTGTCGCGGTTCCACTTTACCTTGCCTTCCATGCGACCAGACAGCGACGCAGCAACAGGCTCGTCAGTATTGCCCACCGAAACCTCCCCTTCAAGTTGAAACGTCCGCTTCTCCATCTCCCCATGAATATCCGCATAGACGCTGTAGTCATCGATCTCTGTGATCGTATAGAAAATTTTTGTGGGCAGGGAAGGGATCTGCCACTCCGACAAATCCTTTTCAATCACCTGGCCCACTTGAAGCTTACTTCCCCCTGCTGCAAAAATATGAAGGAACAGCTCGACAAGCAAATGATCAGGGCTGATCTCCGTCAGCACAGGAAGCTCGGAAACGGCGCGCCTGAGCTCCTCGTTGTCCCGATCAAGTTTGAACTCCTCCCCTAATCGCAACTGGATCGGCCGATCAATCAACTTGGATAGCTGGCTGAGATAAAGCGATGTCCCCAACTCGTCCGAGCGGAATGTGAGCGTTTCATCATTGGCCTGCAGATCAATATTCAGGCTTTTCAAGACAAATGTTAAATTCAAAGGGGGCGTGGTCAGCGGCAGGTCCGACTGACTGTTGTTCAGAACCATGTCGGCTTCCAGCTGCTGCGTGCCTTTCGTTGAAAGGCTCAATCCCGGGAGGGACTGGGAAATATCGAGTTTCAG
>CAZWOB010000015.1:0-40374 GCA_964635295.1 uncultured bacterium | reverse complement strand
TTCCATCCCATAAGAAAAGTCAGACTTAGCCTGACGTACCAAAGTCACAAAGAACGTCATAAAAGCTTCGAATATCATTTATACTTTGATGAAGTGAGGATTTTTTTATAAATTGCATTTCAATAACTTATGAGAAGTTACTAAGGAAAAGGCTATCCTGCTTATCTTGTTCAATAAAATGACGCTGGTACCTTTTTATCAATCGTGGGTAAAAATGTCTTTCCAATCCCTTTTCATGCTGATCACGATCCAACCGTTCTTGACCGCTTCATCATAGAGGCTCTGAGGAAACTCCCCCACTTTTGTTTCCGGCAGCCCCTCGGCGGGACCATAGGCATATTCCCTGTCGGCATCGTCGTGCAGTACCAGCATCGCCAGCCGTTTCCCTTCTCCAGCCCAGGTATATTCCAACATCTGCTTGTCCCCGTCAGAATTGCCAAAAGCAGCATAAGGGCGTCTGCCAATGATGAGATGGATTCCCTCCGGCTTTCCAGCGTCATTGTCGTTAAGCAGGAGCCGGGGCTCTTTCGTCAGATAGGGCCTTCCATCTTTGTCGTAGTCATAAGAAACCCCTGTCGCCGTTCCGACAACCTGCTCCGGAGGAATGCCGTAAGTCTCCTGAGAATAAACGCGGACAAAATCCTGCCCTCCTCCTGTAACGATGTAAGTCCGATATCCGTTTGCCCTCAAGTATGCCATCACCTCTTTCATTGGCTGGTAGGTCAAATCGGTGTATTTTTTATCCCATTTTTTGTGTTTTGCAGTTGAAATCCAGTTGTTGACCTCTTCTCGGAACTGATTAACAGGCATCCCGGTCAACGTGGCAGCAAGGATCTTTTTGAGGTCCTCCATCGAAAGCTTAGCGATCGCCTGTTGATCTCCGGAAAGGATCGTTTTAAACGGTTCCTGATCTTTCAGCTCAGGCTTTTCCTTCACCACTTCAGGAACGCGGTCCAGGCAATAGACAACTTGAGTGTAGAGGGGGTGTTCCACCCAAAGCGTTCCATCCTGATCAAAAGTGGCAATCCTCTCCTCTTGAGGAACGTAATCTGGACTCCCTTTGGTTGTCGTTGACTTCACAAAATCTACAATCGCCTGTTTTGCAGCCCCATTGTTCCAGGAGGGAAGGGGGTCGTTTTCAGTCAGACAACCAAATAAAACGAATAAAAACACAAATAACAGACACTTAAGGATTTTCATCTTGTACAACACCCCGCTTTATCGGTTGACATTATGCTCAATTTATCATTTGATAACATTAATGAGAAAAAATAGGGGTCAATCATGGTAAATTCTTCTAACAGCAACAAAACCAAAACGTTGTGGAAGGTCGTTTCTTTATTTTCCGTTCTGGCAGTTTCCTTCTTCTATTTTATGGGAAGCGCTGCCGATGTCTCTGCAGAAGATAACGATCAAAAAGTCAACCGCAAGAAACAGCCAAATATTCTGGTGATCTGGGGCGATGATATCGGCATCACCAACCTGAGCATCTACAGCAAAGGGTTGATGGGGTACCGTACCCCAAATATCGACAGCATTGGTGAAGACGGAATGGTCTTTACCGACTACTATGGAGAGCAGAGCTGCACGGCGGGAAGGGCGGCGTTTATCACTGGCCAAAGCGGTCTGCGGACAGGTTTGCTGAAAGTGGGGCTTCCAGGGGCGAAAGAGGGCATTCAAGCAGAAGACCCGACCATTGCCGAACTGTTGAAGCCCCTCGGCTATACGACAGGCCAATTTGGGAAAAACCACTTGGGCGACCGTGACGAACATCTCCCCACCAATCATGGCTTCGATGAGTTTTTCGGCAACCTTTACCACTTAAACGCCGAAGAAGAGCCGGAGAATCCCGACTACCCGAAAAATCCCAAATTTCGGGAGAAGTTCGGCCCTCGAGGTGTCATTCACAGCTATGCTGATGGAAAGATAGAAGATACCGGCCCGTTAACTACAGAAAGAATGAAGACGATAAATGATGAGTTCCTGAAGGAGACCAAACGGTTTATCACGGATGCGCATAATGAGGATCAGCCCTTTTTCGTTTGGTTCAACTCCACAAGGATGCACTTTTATACTCATATCAAACCTGAAGTCGAAGGGATTTCAGGTCAGGGATTTTATAACGACGCCATGCTCGAGCATGATGCGAATGTCGGCAAGCTTCTCGCCCTGTTAGATGAACTGGGGATTGCTGACGACACGATCGTCTTCTACTCCACAGATAACGGCCCTCACTTCAATGAATGGCCGGACGGAGGCATTACGCCTTTCAGAGGGGAAAAGAACACGAACTGGGAAGGTGCCTACAGAGTACCGGCCCTCGTTAAATGGCCCGGGGTGATCAAACCTGGATCCATCTCTAACGATATTATGTCCCACCTTGACTGGTTCCCCACGCTCGTTGCAGCCGCTGGCAATCCCGATGTGAAAGAGCAGCTGTTGAAAGGAGAACAGGTTGGCGATAAAAACTTCAAGGTGCATTTGGACGGCTACAACTTCCTCCCCTATTTTTCCGGAAAGGAAGAGAAGGGGCCTAGAAAAGAGTTCTTCTATTTCAGCGACGACGGCCTCTTGACAGGCCTTCGCTATGAAGATTGGAAGCTTGTGTTTGCCGAGCAAAGGGCTCACGGGTTTGACGTTTGGAGAGAGCCATTTGTTGAATTGAGAATTCCTTATCTCGAGAATCTGAGACGTGATCCATTTGAACGGGCGATCACGGACTCGAACAACTATCAGAGATGGATGATCAAGCGGGCATACCTGCTTGTTCCCGCTCAGGCATATGTGGCAGATTTCCTGCAGACATTTAAAGAGTATCCAATCCGTCAGAAACCTGCCTCGTTCAACCTTGAGAAAGTGCTGGATCAGCTCAACCAGGGGCAGGGAGGGTAAGTGTAACAAAGTCCTCTCGGTTCTTCGAGAGGACTTTTCTTCCGGGGTGGTCGGACTCCACCTGTTTTTGTCTCTCTTTAGCCTGCAAAAACAGGCGATAACATCCCTCTTCCAGAACAGGCCCGATAAAGGTGATCGGTTTTCCTGAGGACCTTTCGTTGATCTCTTTCGCGGAGATATCGATCCCAAAGGGCCAAATCTCCTGGATTTTTGCGATCGGACAGCCATACACAATCGTGCGGATAGGAATGTTGTGCGTGACGGCAGCCCACTGGACAGCACTCTGCGACAAGGGATCGGGCTCTGCGGTTGTGACCAAAGTCAAGTCATCGAACTTGCGGTCCGGGTGTTCTTCGATCAACGTGTGAACTGCCAACGATTCCGCGTGAAACAAAGGAGAAATATGCGCACAGTCGGTGGCTTTGACCAAAACGCGGCCTTCCTTGTCGACGATCATCGCGGAAAACGGCCAGATCGGGTTGACTTGTTCACCGTACGCGATCGCTTCCTGCATCAGTTTTTCATGCATATCTGCCTCCAGGGATCAGTATTATCGCATCTGGTCCGATGAAAGTAAAGTTATTCAACCTGTATTGGCAGATGGTTCCCCAGGAGCATGCAACGCGCGCTTCCTCCCCCTACGACCTCTATCAGATCAATGGGAGCTACGACCACAATGGCATGCTTGGCAAACGTATGCCATTGCGCCTCGGTAAAAGAGGAGAAAGCTCGTTCAGACATCGCGATGATCCGGTTCCCTTCCTGACTTTGTACTTCCAAAAGGTTGCCGCAAAAAGAATCGAGCTGGTCTTGAGTGATCTCGATCACTTCCCTCCCCTCTTTTGCTAACGCTTGCAAAACAGCGGTGCGCTGCTCATCATCGGAAATGGCATCCGAACAGACGACTGCGACATCTGTACCGATAAACAGCATGATATTGGTGTGATAGATCGCATTGCCGTTCTGATCAGCCGCATCGAAAAGCATCCCCCGATATTCCAACAGATCGCAGACATCATTGAACAAGCCCTTGTCTGTCCACTCTGAAGAGCAAGCGTAGGCGACGCGATTGATATGATCGAAGACAATACTGCCAGTCCCTTCGAGATAACGTTCCTCCTGCTCGAATGTCTCCAAATCGACGTGATGGCAGACCTTATAGCGTTCGTTGAGCAGGTCGAAAACGGGAAGTTCCCTTTCCCGCCTGCGGTTTTCACCGAACATCGGGTAAGTAATGACCGTACCATCATGGTGCAGCGAGATCCAATTGTTGGGAAAAATACTGTCGGGAGTATGGGGAGCGAGGGTGTCTTGCAACACATGGACGCGCACCCCTTCGGCCCTTAATTTATCAACGAAAGCATCAAACTCGGCGGACGCCTGGGCATTCACTTCCTCTTCCGTCAACGGAAGGTCTCCATGTTGATAGGGATTGTTGCTTGCCGTATCGGCATTAAAACCGAATGAGGCTGGCCTGACCATAATCACACTGTGGCAGGCTTGCTCAAGAGCATTTGATACAGAGAAATGGCAGAGCATCAGCATAAGGAGTGTCTTCATTCCTTACGATATAGACAGAAAAGACAAATAAGAAAACCCCTAATTAAACAGCAACAACGTCCTCTTTGACCTCTTGGATGATTCGATACAATGAGCTGGTTGAATAGGCATCGGCAAAACGTTTCGGCTTGGCCGGAAGGATATGATTTTGAAAATACAGGGCAAACTGCTCGACGCCCACTTCTTTCAACCACGCTTTCAAGGCTTCTTTTTCCTCTTTGGTCTCAAATGAAATTTCACCATTCAGCAGTTTCGCCTGAACATAGAGCCTGTAAAAACTTGCCAGATCCTCATCATCGAACGGCAGCCTGTCCGAACGGTCCTTGCCAGTCTTATACATGATGACCGGGGCTGCAGTTGAGATTTTCACTTCCACTGCTTGCGAATCTGTTGTTTTGATCCACTCTCGCGCTGCATGATGCGCTTCATGGATCGTCGGGATCACCATCCCCCATTTCCCATCCGCGTTTTTTGCAATGATCACATACTTGACCGGTTTTCGATTTGAATAGAAAACCGTGCGCGGCGCCAGGACCTGTCCCCTCGATCCCGGCAAGTTCCGCTCGTACACAGCTGAAGTGAAGATCGCCTCATCAAAAAAGCGAAGCGCTCCACCCAAGGGACGAATCCCCTTGGTATCCCAACTGCTCCAGTCCTTAACTAAATCATTCAACTGGCCAGATTCTAAGGTATGCACTTCTCCATGCCCTGCAGCACCGGATTGCGCCATCGGTATCAGCACCTCAGCTGCAATTTCCGTTTCCTGTACCGTCTCCGTCTCAACCATCAGCTCAAGAGTGCTTTCAACTTCAGCTTGCGCTTCCTGCTCGACTTCTCCTCCAGCAGCCCCCTCTCTACCGTCCACTTTGCTCGGTGTCCAGTCGGCGGGCGGATTTACCCTCAACAACAGCTCTTGACCTTTTTGACGGCTTCGGTCAGAAGCCGCATGGCTGACCTCTTCTAAACGTCCTGCGAGATCATCACACTTCGCTGCGGCCGCCTTCCGCATCCGAGGAAGAACATCGTCAGGATCTTCTTCCACTTTCAACCGCCCATATTCATCATAGGCCTCTTCTTTAGGCCGCTGTTTAATAAAGAGGCCTGCCTCTGGCGTTGCGAGCTCTCTTGCCATCGAAACGATCCCCTCATCATCGAGATCGCTTGAGCCAATATCGACCATTTCCGTCAACGCATACCGCTTGGCAGTCCCATGGATTTTTTCCTTCTCTGCACGAAAGTTATCTTCAGTTTCGCGACGCGCCTCGTTCTGCAGACAAAAACGGAGGATATCCTCTTTTGTGACCGTTTCCAGATCGCCCTCTGTTTTATCCGACAGGATCCGGTCTTTGATCTCTTGAGAGATCGCCAGGACGACACGCTGTTCCCGGTGAAGTTCACGAAGGCGCCAGTCAGCCTGAAGCAGGTCTCGAACGAAGGTATTCTCTCCGACAGTCACAACCGCGACCGCCCGTTTCCCCTGCTTGATATCCGCGCCCACAGTATGGCTTTGATCATACAACGTGAAATTGGTCATTTTATCGGTTTCAGGGGCAGCTTCAATCGCCAGGGGTTTTTCCTCCACTCCCCCTTTTTTCACAATCCTTCCGGTCTTATCGAAATAGATGCCTCCCCCCATTTCGACTCCACTTTCTTCCGCATTTTCCATGCAGTAATCGATAAACTCGTGGTTGTCCACCCCACGCAGATAAGCGCCGGCATCGATGAGGGCTTGATAGTTACCCACGATATCCAAGCCATCGACCAACGACTCAATCGGACGGTCCGCATCAAAATCGAAAGTGTGCACAGGGACATCGCGTCCAAGCATCAGGGACCATGTCTGGCCGTCTACTCCCAGGCTTTTCTCAGCATTGATCTTGTCGTGGTAGGTATGCAGGTTCCACAACGTTCCGGTAAAACCTCCAAAACTATGGACCATCTCAACGAGGTCCTGAGAGTTGGAATGGATCTGCGCATCGTACTGTTTCATCTTCCTGACGACTTGGGAATGGCAGAACGCTATCCGCCCCTCAGGCGTGGCATTGATCGCCGCAGCGATCGCTTCAATTCGTTTGGGATGCGCTGCCTGAGACAAAGTGAGCGATGACAACTTATCTGTAGGATCGATCTCGCGCAAAAAGGCATTGAACGTCTGTGCCCCTACAGTGTCATTGAGAGTGATCATTTCATCTCCCTCATACGACCGCAGTTCATCCACGGCTTGTTTGAGCAGAATGGCAACACTTTGATAAACCTGTTGATATCGGACACCATTTTGCAAGTAGTCCTGATAGATGAAGGCCAAACGTTCGATGTCATCGTCAAACTCAGAGCCGATGCGAGGGGTATTGCTTGCCTTGTAAGGGATCGTCCAAACCCCTGAAACAGGGTCACGGCCGTAGTTCACGTTGCCGATCCGTCCGAACGTTGTCCCGAATCCACGATCAAGAAACGCCTTTACAGTAGTAATCTGGTGGAACAAGGCGAGATCCCCATCAGAGCCGGAATCCTTGAGGGCAAAGACCCAGTCCCTCACTGTTGTCTCCTTGGTGTCGTCCATGAGGTAATCGATCAATTGATCGCCCAAAACATCCTGAATCTGTTCAGCGTGCTGCTGAACAAACGCCTCTGCTAAACTTCGGAGCAGTTGAGCTCTTCTCTCAGGTGAAAGGGTCGCCTGCGTATTTTTCACCAGGTTCTCACGCAGTTCATAAAGAGGATCATTTTCCTTCGCTTGAAGGATCAATGAGATGAGCTCATTACCTGTATCTACTTTCACCCGATCGACCATCTCAGGATCGCCAAGAGAGAAGTTGACCTCCTTGCGCACATCCAGGCAAGCGTCGATCTCATCAGCGATCACATCTGTCTGGTTCTTGAAGAGCTTGAGGATTTTGCTCATCACCCGCACCTGGGCGATCAACTCGATCCTCTTTTCCGAATCGGCGGGCATTTTTTGCAGTTTGTAGAGCAGGTCAATATAGGCGTTCTTAAAGCTGAGCATATTGCTTTTTGTCGTCATGACATAGCCCTGGTCCTTAACTGTCCTCAAGAGCATTTCGTAGGTCTTGAGCAATGACTCCTCTGAACGGTCGCTTTTCCTGGAAAAATCAAACCGATGCATCTCCTGCCTGAACAACAGCCGGTTGGTCGCATCCAGGTCGCGGCAGTTTGTTTCATAGAGTTCATCTGGAAGCATAAGCATGACCAAATTTGTTCCGTTGGCTTTCCGTTTTGCCAACAACGGCAGCAACACTTTTGACTTACCGCCTCCCATGATCAATTGCCTCACCGCATTGGGGTCTGCCAGCATATCCCTCAAGGTATGCACTTGCTGGGGCCGAAGAACAATGCCCAGGCTGTACTCAAGGTAAAGCAGATCACGTGCGTCAACATCGGAAAGGGCAAAATGACGGTGTGTATGGATCCCCTCCCAAAGTTCAAGCGCCAACTGAGGGTCCCCTTCCCCTTCAGGGGGAGCTGCACAGCTTTCAAGGTAGCTTTCAGAGGCGTCGACTGTGCGTTTCAAATGGCGCGCTTTGACATCCAACTGCATGTACTCTGCAATCTGACTGTCAAGATGTGCCAGCACAACCGGGGTCATCTGCATAAGGCCAAGGGTCTTCAAAGGATTGTCGTCCCAATCATTTTGGATTTCCCCCTGCCTCCAAAGGGCGACAAGCACTTCAAGAGAAGGCTTGACTTCTGCTCCCGTGAGCCGTTTCAAGGCCAGCTCACCTGCCGGCGTATCAAATTTCTCAACATACTGAAGAAGCGATTGACGCACGCCGTCTCTCTCTTGTTCGACTTGCTCCATCTCATCAGTGAGGTTTTCGTACAGCTTTTCTGCATCTCCCCATTTAAGAGAGACAGTTTCACTCTCCTGTTCGAAGGCCCGGAGGTCCTTCCGATGCTCTTCAGCAACACGCCTGAACGCCGGTTCACTTGAGGTAGCCAATCGATCAAAGATCGCTTCGCTGACTGCCGTGTGCGCTATCGGGGTCATTTCAAACCCTGTCTCGTAGAGGCTCAAATGCTCATGAAGGATTGCCTTCTTTTCATGATCAGGCGTTGTTACCGTTTCAGCCATTAATGGCACGGGTGTACCGGTAATCCTCGCTTCCAACAGTTCAATGGCTGTTCGATCCACGTGTTCACAAAATTTTGTAAGAAGAGGTCCATACTTGTCACGATAAGTCTGTCGAGGCGTGACAGGCCGTGGTATAAGAGGGGCCTGCACCTGTCTTGGCTGCTTGATCGTCAAACCGTCCAAATGCTCGAGGATCCCATTTAATGTCAGGACAGAGCGCGCGCCTGAATCTCCCAATGCTTCCCTTAAGATGAACTCACGAAATGCCTTCTTAAAATCCGGCCCTCTATCAGGAACATCGGTTCTTTCTAAATAATCTATAACCCTTCTTGCCGTCTTTTTCTTCCCTTTACTGCTCAGATCATCCTCGATAATCTCTTGAGCTTTCGCTCGCGCCCTCTCCTTGGAAACAAAACAGTATTGATCGAAGACAGTCCCTTCTTCTCCGATAAGGGAATCCAACTTTGCGAGACATCCTGCGCGTTTGAATAAAAACCAGGGGCCTTTGATTTTCGGCAGGCGACCGTCACTCTCTTTAAGCACTTGCTCTTTCAAGTCGGTTATGAACCCCGGATCGTTCATTTTTGCTGATGCAAGCTTCAACAAGTACGATTGAGCAATTCTAATTTGATCCTGCTCTGCCTCATCAAGTTCACCTCCTGTAAATTCGGACAACATGCGAAGTTGGTTCACGAGCAGTTTGAATTCAACTGATTCCGGATCCCCGTCCAGCAATTTGTTGAACACATCCCGAAAGTCCTTTAACACCCATCTGGGGTCGTTGACGACAAGAGGCGATGAGTGATGATCATTACCCTTAAAGACCCATAGTCCAAGAGTTCCCTCCCTGATACCAAGAGTTTGATTCCGACGGTCGTGCAAATACGTTTGCAAAGGCGCCAACACTGCTCTGACAGGCACAGGCTCGTTCGTCTTCGTCTGTTCATCTCCATGCATTTCGATAAGCTGCTGCACGAAATTAGCCGCGTCTTCTTCTTGCTCAATACTTAAATCCAATGCCGGCGATCGCTCCCCCATTCCAGTCTGCTCAGTATATTTCAGGTAGAGCTCGGCCAACGCAATCAACCTGTTAGACTCGGTGAGTTTGACAGCTCCCAGACCGCTCGGCCTCCCCTCGGCAATTGCCCTTGAAGCCCTTTCTGCATACACATTTTCCCGAAGGAGATGAAATCGCAGTCTGAGCGCAACGCCATTTGGAGAGTCGTCAGTCCATTCATCTAAACACTTGAAGACTGCATCGTAACGCTCGCTGTATCCCGCGCTCGTTTTTGCAAGGTCCAGATAATACGCAGCGGATCCGTAGTCCCAGTGTGTCAGGCATAAATAGGCCAGATAGGCGTAACCATCGCCAGACTGCGCGACCAGGCGGTTCGTGTCAGGATCGACCTTGTACTCGTAGACGGGAACCTTTCCGTAGTCTTGAGTAAATACAGGACGCGAGCTTCTCAAAGCAGAACCTTCGGCGCTGAACTCCTGCTCAAATTCGCAAAATGGGACCAACACCCTCTCTTCCCCTTCTTTTCTCAAAAGATGGAAGACATCAAACGTTGACGGGAGAGGCTGGGCGCCTATCGAAGGATCTCTCGAGCCTGGCCGGGCTCCATAAGGCGCGAGGTCATAACCTGAAAACAG
Organism: uncultured bacterium; assembly: GCA_964635295.1. GTDB lineage: Bacteria > Chlamydiota > Chlamydiia > Chlamydiales > Waddliaceae > Waddlia. Next base: position 30,179 of record CAZWOB010000015.1, on the reverse strand, counting down.
CGTGGTCGTTACCGATTTTTTGCCCACCTCATAGATAAGCGGCGCCTCAGTTGCGGCAAGTTGGTAGCGGGAGAACTGTACCGTGTCCGGGTGGGACCGATGACCTGAGACGATGATGAAGCTTGGGTCGTCCAATAGGGTAAAACGTTCCATCGCCTCGCTTTCCGGTGAAAGGACATCGACATCCTGATCAACAAGATGGATCTTTCTGATCATTCCCTCTTTTGTTTCTACTGTTTTGCTTTTGCCTGTATCCGGATCGACAACTTTTTCTTCCACACGCTTAAGCGTGATGATCGCAAACACTTCTCCCATCTCTTGATCGAGGACGTACATCTTTTTTCCCGAACGGTTGATCCAACACTGGCGGTCCCCGATCAACTGCGCCGCTTCGCAGGGGATGTCCGGTGCTTCTGAACGTTCTCCTCCACTGACAACCTTGTCCTGCTCTTCAAACCTCTTGTAGCTCATCCATTCATGCTTGGTCTTCGAAACAGGGACCGAACGTTCGATCACAAACCGCCTGCCGGAAGATTTAGTCATGACATGCTCATCTCCATGAAACGAGACAAGGACCCGATATCCTTTATAGTCCGGATGGGTAAATTCGCGCACAGCCTCCCCTTCATAATCAGGAGGCGTGCCGCGCAGTTGCCAGCTCGAGTCAAGAACAGGTCCGAACAACCGCTTCATTTCCGGATCATTCTGCAAGAAATTCGGCAACTCAATTTGACGTTTTTTCTGCAGGGTGAGCTGTCCTGTTGTTAAGTCAAACTCAAAGAAATCGTCCGTTTTCAGGTCGATCGCCAACACGGTGGGCATCTCATTGGCATCCCACTCAAGTCGCAAGGCGGCAACATCGGGATGCAGCACTGTAAGAATGGCATTGATGAAATCGCCCTTGTCCGTTTCGTGCTCAATGGCCTCCTTTGCCTTTGCGATCAGCCAGGCCATCAACGCTTCATAGCGCGCATATACTTCAGGATCTATGGCATCCTTCCCTTTACGAAGCTCCTCAATCCGCGCGGCTGCCAGAAACAGCGTTTGCAAGACCTGATTTTTGTTAAAACTGGGGTCCGTCCCCTTAGATGAGACAAAGCGTGTGTGGAAGCTGTTCATTAATAAAGGGAGGATCATCCGCATATCCTGACGGGATTTTTCGTCAGTTTTCCCGACTAGCTCCCCGCTCCACTTCAACAGCAGGTCATCAGCATTCAGCGTGAAGACGCTTAACAGCTCTTCACGGTCCGATGCTGATAAGTCCGGTTGTTCTTTTATCATCTTCGAAATGCGGTCTGACACATGCAGCAAGTAGCCGGCCACTTCGAGGTTTCCAGCAGCGTAGGAAATCGGGATCTCACGGTTCAACCAACGGAGGACATTCAATAAAAATGGCTTGTGTTCGCTGACAGCTTCTCCATCTTTGAACAGTTCTTGCAGGGCCCCATGCGTGAACAGGCGCGTTTCAAACTGCCAGCAAAGATCCGGATGTTTGAAAAAGTGTGGATGTTCAAGGAAGATCGCCAGAGTGTTCATCGCTTGAATGCGGCGGTCATTATCATCAAACCCTGTTGCGGCTCTAGTGGCATGCTGCTTCTGATGATATTGAACAAAGACTGTTTTCGCATCTTGATTAGTCTGTTGCGTATACATCAGGTCTGCAGCCTCATCGCGATGAAGCTTCCCGGAAGCGATGAGGCTTTTGCAAAACTCATCGACATAATTATGCAGCATATACAAAGGATGAAACCGCATATCTTCTTTTGGGACCTCATTATAGTTTGGGCAATTATCGCTAATACACCCAAGACAACAATACTCTGTCGTGTAGTGGCTGGTGACCTCTTTGGCCATCGCTTCCGCATAGATGGGAGGCTGGAATTTCAGCGGGACATCCGGGGCTGGCAATCTTGAAAGCCCAATACCATTCAAAGTGACATAATAAGATTCAAAATTACCAAAAGTCAGCTCGCCAGATGGAATGGATTTTGCCGAGATTTTTCCCTGCACCAGTAGACTCAGCGCAGCGATATTGTAGACATGCTGCAGCTCGTCCCGATGCTCGCCTGGAATAACACCCTTTCTAGAGAAATAACCCTGTAACCGCATACTAGGCACTGAAAAGGAAGCTTCGCGGAAAGTCGCTTGCAGGCGCAGCTTTTCCTCTTCGGGCATCCGCGTATTGAAAAGCTGTTCAAAATCTGTATTTGTTGGAATGATCCATTGTAATGTTGTATAGGATGGATTGTTGTTTGTCAGAAGCGCCGCTGAATAATAGTGAAGCAGCTCGGCTGTCGTTTGTGCGTAAAGGGACGGCCGCTCATCTCCAAAAGAACTCCTGGCCACCGCTTCGGCAATCGCATTCAACGATTGCAGGGCGGTAAGCCTTTGGTCTATTTTGACAGCTCCGATAAAAGTCCTCAATTCAGGCAGCATCCGCGTCATCAACGCGGCTTCCCTACCGGCCAGATCGGTCTCGTTGGCGTCGATCAATGCACGGCAGCGTTCTCCCCAGCCAATGACAGACTTCACAGGATCTGTTTCATCCAATGCCTCAAATGGAGGGACGTCTTTTGCATAGACATGCGCCTTCTGCTCTAAATTCTGTAATGGAGGTGGCGCAGGTTCACCTGCCGCCTCGATGGTACCGGACAAATACGGAGCGGTTTGCGCTCGAAGATCGACCAGCTCGGGCAGATTTGTATCCAAACGATCGATCATCTGCTGCAGCTCGTAGAAAATCCGGGTCAACTCTGTTGGACGGGTTTCCTTATCGCCGATCACCTGCCGGTCGCTCTCGATCATCCGTGCCAGTTGATGCGCGCTTGTGCGGACAAGCCTCCAGTACCTGGGATCCTTCAATGCCTTTTCACCTCTGCCAGTGAGATCAAGGAAGATGCGCAAACGTGCGGCGAGCTCAAACCGTTTCGCTTCGAGCGGAGTTTTTTGCTGTCTTGCGAGATAGGATAACGTTTCTCCGACGTGGCTGGAAGATAGCCCCTCAGCATAAGGAGCAGACATAGCGACAGCCCTCACAGTTGTATTTGGCAGTTTGAGCGCCTGCATAAAGACTGTTTCCCAATCTGCCTCGGATGCTTCGGAACGGCAACGCGGCGATGTGTCCAGTTCAACAACAACCGACAACATGGCAAGCAGATCGTTAAGCTCTACATTCCCTATTTCGCGACGGGGTGATTGGCTTGATGACACTCCCTGCTCCCGGTCGAATAGAGCGCGCGTCTCTTCAGAATGGCTGATCAGGGCGACGGTAAACTTGCCGCTTGGGTCCCGCCCGAGCTCCATCAACATTTGAACCTCTTCCCCTGCTTTAACATAGCTCACAGGCATCAGTATTTTTTCACCCTGCTCCAATCTTGCCACAGAAGCGCATATCTGGTTTCGCAAACGTTTGAACCGCTTCCTGCTAAAATCCTTTCGGAGTTTATTCATCCGTTTTCCAAGCTTGGCCCCATCGGAAACGCGCTTGACAATCACGGGATCAGTTGTCCCCTCTTGTTCCCGTTTCAACATGCTGGACATGTATTGCAGGGAGTCGGTCACGGAAAGTTGACGGTCAGGGGCGAAGCCGCAGGTGGCTGCTAAAAGATCGAGGTCCCATTACATGCGGGCCTCTTTTTTTTCTGAATGGTGGGTGATCGCCTCCCAAAGGAATTCAATAAAGCGGAAACGAAGGAGGAGCCAGCTGAAGAAATGGCCGATCGCCGCTAACACGCGGGAAAAAATCCCCGGGGACTTGCGTTTGATTTCCGAGAAATGTTCAAGGACTGTTTCTGCCCCAGCGGTTTTAATCAATTGTTGAACTGTGACGATACGATGTTTAACGACCTCATTGATCACATCATCCTGATTGAAATGCTGGAGAGCAATCTGATGGACTGGATGCTCTTCCTCTTCATCGATGATATAAGTGACATTGCCATCATTGATGGCTTGGATTTTGATCCAAACGTCTTCCTGTTCTTCATTAATATGCTGAAAAGCGTCAAGAACAACCCGTTTGAAGATACTGGGAATTTCCTTTTTCTTGTCATCCCCGCTTTCTTCACGTGTGATGCGCGTTTGGAGCTGGAGCTGTTCCGCCAACTCCTCCTCTACTTCAACAGAAAAAAAATGTTCGTGCTTGTCCCTTTTTCCAGTAAAATTCAATAACATCGATACCCCCCTTCCTCTAGCCAATTATATTAAATAAATATTTTAATTTAAAGGGGTAATATGTAATGCTATTTATTAAATATCATCGTATAAGCAAATGTTCCTCCCTCGCATATTTTCATTTTAAACCCTGCTTTTTCAACAATACGCTGAAGGTCGCTTTGACGCAGAAAGTGGGGATCAAAGATGGTCTCCGTGATCGACAACAGTCCATCCGGTTTCAGAGAATGAAAGAGCTCTCTCAATGCATCTTCCCGATTGGGAATTTCTCCTAAAACCATCACCATGACGACACGGTCAAATGTTTCAGAAACCAATATTCCCTCACCTAATCCTGCGTTGAAAAATTCGATATTAGAAAGATTCTCCTTCTCTGCTTTAACTTTAACCCTGGCTAACATCCCTTCCTGAATATCCAGGGCGACCACTTTTCCGCTAGGGCCCACTTGCCGTGCAACAGGGATCGTGATTCTCCCAGGACCGCAGCCTGCATCGAGGACGGTCATTCCCTCAACAATGGCATTGTGTTTAATAATACTGGGCGCATGGCTCACCTTTGCTAAGGGATTGTCCATTTCCACCAGCCAACCCAGCCATGCAGGGCATGGAATGGATTTCCCGTTGGACAGCCATCTCCAAATCAATGAAATGGCCACGATTGCGGCAAAAAAAATAAATAATATCTTCATGATATCGATCAACTCCGTTTAATTGATGACCTACATAATACCATACCGACCGTCGGTCGGTCAATAAAAATATGGACTTTTTTTCCATGGTTGATTTATAATTTTTGGCCATGGCACGTATAGTAAAAAAACCAGAAGAGCGGAGACGGGAGATCATCGATGCCGCCCGCACTCTTTTTCAAACAAGGCAGTATGAGCATACAACGATGCAGGATGTGATCGACAGCGTCGGGATTGCCAAAGGGACCATCTACCACTACTTCAAATCGAAAAAAGAGCTGCTCGAAGCGGTGATCGAAGAGATCATCTCTGATACTATTGATGAAATGCGTAAAATCATCGATACAACAAGTGGCAATGCCCTACAGAAAATCGAAAAACTCATGATGGCAGGAAATATTGCTGCCGAACAAAAGACATTCCTTAACCAGTTGCACAAACCTGGAAATGAAGCGATGCACGTCAAGTTATTAGCGGCTGCGTTGACCCAACAAGCCCCTCTCTATGCAGAGTTGATCCGTCAGGGATGCGACGAGGGGCTGTTTCAGACAGACCATCCTCTCGAATGTGCGGAGTTTATCCTTTCAGGAGTTCAGTTTTTGACGGATATCGGCATCGCTGATTGGTCGGAAGACCAGCTCTCACGCCGGGCAAGCGCCTTTCCCGACTTGATCGAAAAGCTGCTCCAGGCGCCTTCCGGATCATTTCAATTTATCAATCAAATTAAGAGGAACGGAATATGAGTCCATCGACTAAACAACCGGCCTATATGTTGGGAAATTCCAGTCAGGCTGAATACCGACTGCAGCTCTTGAACGAGATCACAGGCAAACATTTTGTCGAAGCGTTAGGGAATTTGCCAAATCACCGGGTACGCATTCTGAACATTGGTTGTGGAAGCGGACATTTGGAACAGATGATCTCCCCGCTATTTGTAGATTCTGAATTTATCGGCATTGATATCTCCGCGCAAAGAATTCAAGAAGCCAAGCAAAGAAACAAGAGCGGCGAAAATGGTAACACCTTTTCTTTTCTACAAAAAGATGTCACCAAACTGACGTTCGACGATTTGGGGCAGTTTGATATCCTCATTTCCAGATTTGTCCTTTCCCATCTACCAAAGCCCATAGAGGTTTTTAATCACCTGTCTTCAGCTGTCCGACCAGGAGGATATATTTGCTTTCAGGAGACAGCTTCTGTGGGAAAAGAATACAAGTCTGTTCCTCCCAGCAAGGGATATCAACTATTTGTTAACCTGGTCGACACACAAACTAAAGAGCAAAATTGTCGTTTTGACTCTGGTTATGATCTATTCGCCAGATGCCGTGAAGCAAATTGGACGATACATACCGAGTATGTAGAAGTGCCAAGACTAGATACTTCTCGGACTAAAAGCATCTTACGTTTAGGTGTCGAAGACGCCCGGGCCTTACTTATCGAGAAAATAGGACTGGAAAGGGTTGATGAAGTGATCCGCTGTTTAGCTGAATTTGAAAGAGACCCCAATGCAGTCGGCTTCTACACTCAGTCTATCGTCGTTGTCGCTCAAAAATAAATCAGGACTTCTATAAGTCTTTGTTTGCATCCAAGTGCATCATCCAGCACAGGTCGGGTGCGTCGTGCTGTTGCGGGAACTGTTCAATTTTTTTGAATCCAGCCTTCTCATACACATGGATCGCCCGTGTATTTGTCACAGATGGGTCGATCAGCACTTTGTCCACATAGGGAAAACGATCGAGGAGAAATTCCCGGATCATCCGATGTCCCAGCCCTTTTCCAAGAAATGTTTCAGGCCCAATCAGAAGATCCAGCGTGATCGCCTCTTTTCCTTCTTCATACCATTTTTCATAGGGACTTTCAGCATTATATGGCCCCTCGATGCGGGAGGTCATCAGAAATCCGAATGGCTCCTCCCCAATATAGGCGATCCAGTGTTCAAACAGACTCTTCTTTCCCTTGATAAACGCATCGAGACTGTCGAGGGTATTCTCCAACCCCTCTCCATAGAAATACTCATTGACATGCTTCTGACCGAACCAGCCTAGGATGATCTCTCGGTGCTTCTCTTCCACAGGAAAGAACGCTAGTTGTCGCTTGTCGCTATTCATGTATTCTAAGTTTCCGACAAAACCTTGAGAGATTGGGATCTGTTCTTTCGAGGGGCAATCGGTCCATCGAAAACCACTCCACTTTGTTAAATTCGGTCTGATCGTAAGTGAACTTCACATTCTGATCAGCGACAAAGACGTACCATAAGGTGACATCGGTATGCCCAGCTGTCGGCCCCACTGTCTCAGTAACGGTGATAAAAGCTGGCGTCTCCTGCAATAAGGGCAGCGACACCCCCAGCTCTTCTTCCAATTCACGGAACGCGGTCTTTTTGGGATGTTCGTCAGGGTCCACATGGCCGCCTGCCGGCAGCCAAAGCCCTGATTTATGATGATCGACAAGAAGGACCGACTGTTTTTTTGGATCCACGATCGTGCAATACGAAACGAGATGTTTAGGAGGGGTAGCAGGCTTTACCCGCCGATACAGTTCAGCTCCCGATCTTATCCAGCGGAGAGCATTCTCGCGGTGTTCTTTTTCAAGGGAATCATAAGGGCTGATGTTCCCCACGAGATCGTCAATCTCCTGTAGGTCTTTCACAACTTGATAGCTCATAGCGGTATTAACTATAGGAGATAGATGATTAGGAAGCAATTACAGGCGAAAGATTATGAATTCCGTGTAATGACTTGCAGCCCTTGTTCAAGTGAATGCAGCTCTCGGTGCATCTTGATCTTATCAGCCGGAACCTGCGCAGCGAAGGAATCTAAGGAATCGAGATACCTTCTTACGGTCCGTACCAGAGACTGACTATCATGTTGATGTAGCAAGTGGCGCTTCTGCTCCTGCTCCAGCCTTCGTCTTTCTTCTGAAGACGGTTTCCTTGAACGTATCGACCAGGCTGGAGCAATCAGCCTTGCTCCACCAAGCCCCAGGCATCCAATTGTACCTACTCCTCCGAAACCAACTGCAGCAACTCCTGCCACACCAATCGCTAATAACATCACAAGCGCGACTGGCGATCCTGTAGCCATGCCTAAAGCAAGTACTGACAGATATTGGCTATGGAGCCATAAACTGGCAAAAACGGTTAAAGCCGCAATGGCAACAGCTCCAGCTAGGTAAAGAAGTCCAAACCGACGGCTTTTACTGATCTCCTTTGGAGATTTTGCTTGCAGTTCAATTTTTTCGATCTGTTGGTCCATGTGACGCAATTGTTCCGTTGCGTTTTGCCAGCCCGTGATCGCGGTTCGACACTCTTTCAGAAAGTCTCTGTCCAACCTAAAATTTTGGCCTTCATCACTTCCTTGAATAGAACTACTTAATATAGAAAAATCAACTGGAGAAAACTGAATAGTCATATCACAACAATTTTTTAAATTGAAAACTAAACTTATAACACAATTTAATTTAACTATCAACAATAAAACATTATAAAGGTTCATCCGGAAAACAAATTGAATTAGATGCGTTATAATCTTAATTATCCTGCCAATTGCGATCCTGTTTATCCTGTTTTTATATTAAACCTGAAAATACCTCTCTTGCGAACGGAGTCAACTCATCGAAGTCCAGGCTTGCCAGCTCACCCCAACGCATCTCTTCCTCTGCTTCCTGATCAGAAACAATATCTATCTTTCCTACTCTGTAGAGGATTCCGATATGATGAAAATCGATGGTTTTATCCTCCATTTGATACTCCCCGCAACTTGTCGCAATGCAAAACAGCTCAAATTGATCGGCATGATGGGCGGTCTCTTCCAGAATTTCCCGTTTAAGCGCGGCCTCAGGAGTTTCATTGAACTCTATCATACCCCCAGGAAGACCCCAAAGTCCCTTGTAAGGACCCGATTTCTTTTGGGTCAAAAGCAGTTTTCCATCAAAAAGAATAACGCCGTAACTTCCAAATCGTGATAACTTTTCAATCATTGCTTCTTCACTTTTTATCGTATTCATGATAATAATTCCCTCCGAAAAAGTCAGATAAAATTCTAATAGAGGCCAAGCCAATGTCAATCGATTTATTCATGCGCCATTCTCCTGTTGAGCTAACATTTGGGCATTTCTCTTCATCGCACGAATTTAGAAAAGTGCATCACACTCGGAAATTTGCCATTGCGCATAACGTTTTGAACACCCTCGATTGGCTCCCTCTGATCGGGATTATTTCAGGCCTTGCGCGTTGCATCATCACAGGAGTCCTTTCGGTCAAATACAAGCAAATGATGAACGGGGAAGTTAGCGAATTTGAAATCAAGCAGATAAAAAAGTGGCTTGGTGCAGAGGCCATACGAGGGGCTGTTTCGACTCTTGGACTGGGATTCCTGATGATCGTTCCTGACATCCTTTTTGACTTGCATCGATATACAATGCCCAACGCCTCGCAACAGCCGGAGAGCATGTAAAAACAGCTGACATGGCAATGATCAAAAATTTCATCATCCATCTTTTCTGCTTTTGTTTTTTTCTATCAGAATCTTCCATTCAAGCCGATCAGGTTGAGAGCAGAAAGGCGCACCACAAAGAAGATCCAAAACTTCTTGTCCTGATCATCGCATCTGACAATCATCCTGCATATCTAGAGCTGCAAGAGATTTGGAGATCTTACATGCATCATGATCCCCAGCATGTAGAAGTCTACTTTATGAAAGGAGATCCTAATCAAGATGTGGACGCAGAAATTATCGGTGATACAATTTATACAAAGGTGATGGACTGCTATAAACCCGGGATCACGGAAAAAACCCTTGCCAGCATGGAGCATTTCATCCCCCGCCTTCACGAATTCGACTATGTCCTGCGCACCAACCTTTCCTCCTTCTATCATTTCCCCAGACTATTAAAATACATGCAAAAACTCCCCTCTACGAAGTGTTATGCCGGCTGGAAGTTAATCCCTGCACGTGACGATGTGACACAGGAGTATTACGGCATCCCATTTGGATGCGGAGCAGGCTTTATCCTATCTCCCGATTTGGTGGAACAGTTGGTTGAAGGCAAAGAGGAAGTCTTGAAAGACAGTGTTGGCATCCCGGATGATGTAGTGATCGGAGCTTTTTACCATCGAAGGAATATCCAACTGATTCCGACTAAAATCGCGGTCTTCACAAGCTATAGCGACTGGAAAAGAAAGGAGCCCTCTCTCTCAACCAAGCATTTTCACTTCAGAGCTAAAAGGGCTGCCGGAAAACGGGAAGATGATGACGACTTCGAGGACGAGATAAAAATTTTAAAAGAGCTACTGATTAAGTTTTACCCGTAAAGTTTTTCTGCTATAGATAGCTTCATGGACATTGAACAAGCCTCCCTTTTACTGATCCTGGCAACCGCCCTGCTCTTTTTTATCATTGGCAGGCCGCGCTACGACCTTGTCTCCTTTATTGCCCTCATTTTGGCCTGTTTCACCGGTGTTGTCCCTCTGGAAAGAGCATTCACCGGTTTCGCCCACCCAGCCGTCATTACCGTGATCGCCATCCTGATCATCAGCGCGGCTGTGGAAGAGACCGGCATACTGGAAAACCTCGCCTACCAGCTTAAATTGTCGCGGAAAGTGATTTGGAAGCAGGTGGGAATCCTCTGTCTTCTCGTCTGCCTGATCTCGAGCATTATCAACAATGTCGGCGCGGTCGCCATGCTGATCCCCGTTTCCCTCAAGGTCGCACGCATCCAGAACATTCCAAGAAGCCTGCTCCTCATGCCGCTGGCGTTCAGCTCCCTTCTGGGAGGGCTGATCACCCTCATCGGTACCCCGCCAAACCTGATCATTTCCCAGTACCGCTATTTTTATCGTTTGCAAAGCTTCCAGTTTTTCGATTTCACTCCGGTGGGACTTGTCGTTGCCCTGGCCGGGGTCCTTTTCATTTCTTTCTTCGGATGGAAGCTGATTCCGATCAGGCGCAAAAAGGAAGAGACGCCGCACGAGAACTTCACCGTCGAGCTTAAAATCCCAGCCAACTCTCCTCTTATCCTTCAAAAAGGCGCCACCATCTCCCATTATCAAGGAGACAGGGTCGAACTGGACGCCATCATTCGCGAAGAGGAGTTCCATACCGAGAACCTCGAATACTTCACGTTTAAAAAGGACGATATCCTGATCCTGGAAACCGACAAGTGGACCCTCAGGGACCTCATTAACGAATACGGTCTGAACGTAATTTCCAAAAAGGTGATCGAAGCAGAGACGAGCTATTCCCTCTCGGAGATCACCCTCCTCCCGAACAACGAGATGGTGAACCGCAAGGTTTCGGAAATCAACGATGACGACGCTTTTCCGTTTATCATCCTTGCAGTCTCACGAAGCGGGGTCAAACTTGCGCAGGATGTCCGTGAAATTTCCCTTCTTCCAGGGGATGTCCTCCTCATCAAATCAACGGAGAAGATGACGCGTGACAAAGCCCGTCGTTTCAACGCTTTGCTGATCGAAGAAACCTGGGTCCCCGGGGTCGACAAAAGACAAGTAGCCAAGGTTTTCTTCCTCTTCGGCTGCGCGATCCTTTCAGTCATTGCCGGCGTGCTCAAAGCTGACATCGCCTTTATGAGCGCCGTCATCCTGATGATTTTGACCAACTGCATCTCTCTTGAAAAAGCCTATGCGAGCATCCAGTGGCCGATCGTCGTTCTTTTGGGCACCCTCATCCCGGTCGGGGAAGCGATGGAGACAACAGGTCTTGCGAAATCGGTCAGCGTCGGAATTTATCAACTGACTGTCTTTTTCCCCCTTTGGGTCAGCCTCTTTTTCCTCATCCTCTCAAGCATGCTGCTGTCGAACATCATGAACAATGCCGCGGTTGCCGTGGTCTTCGCCCCCATTGCCGCGACATTCGCCTCCTTTTGGCAAGCGTCGATCGATCCCTTTCTGATGGGTGTTGCGGTCGGTTCATCCTGCACCTTTCTAACCCCGATCGGACACCAGTCCAATGCCCTCATCTACGGGCCCGGAAGATACAGGTTCACCGATTTCTGGATGCTGGGCGCTCCTTTGTCCGCGATCGTCAGCATAGTCGCGACGGCAATGATCACATTCGTCTGGCCCTTCTTCCCCTCGCAGGGTTAGACAAACGCGAGAAGCTCTGGGACGAAAATAAGGATAAGGCCGAGGGCGACCATGATCGAGCCCGAGACAAGCTTTAACACCCGCCCCTCTCTCTCTGTCATACGGTCCGACTTGAATGTGTAAAGGAAGCTGCCCAGGATCACGAGAAGCGGAATAATATAGACCGCGCAGTAAAGAGCTGTGTAGAGCATGTGATAGACCGTCAGGTTCTCTCCGTAGTTGGTGATCAGCACTTCGATATATTGGACAGGCAGGATCAGGGTGCACCCCAGCTCAATGAAGTTCACGATGATCGCGAGGGAAATCGTGCCAAGAACGGCCAATAAGATCTTCCAGCCTGTATCCGCGTCTTTGATTCCGTCGGTGACCTCTTTCATTTTGCGGGTCAGATGCCCCATCCGCTGTTCCGAGATCGTCAAAGACACACCCTTTTTGAACCAGAAGAAGTCTTTTAGATTGATCAGCCCGGCGACCAGAGCGACAGCTCCGACGGCCAAACGCATCACATGTTGATAGCCGGACAGCATTTCTGTCCGTAACGTCAGGATCATCATGATGAAAAGAAAGTACATCACACCCGAGGTCAGGATAAAAATGAGGCCGATCAGCGTCATCATTGTCCTGGACTTCGAATAGGTCAACAGCGAGAGCAGAATGGCCAGGACGGCAAACGCGCAAGGGTTGAACCCGTCAAAAAGGGCGAGCACGACGGTAAAGATGGGAAACGCGTGCCTTTCGGCGAAATCGAGGACTGAGATCTCGGGAACGCTGCGCGCAATCCAATAGAATGAGAGAATAACCGCGGTAAACACCCCGAAGAGTAGGTACCTCTTGTCGATACGGTTGCGGAAGAGGAAAAAAAACAAAAGTGCAGCTGCTATCAGAAGGGCAGGCGCGCCCCAGCGCTCAACATAGGACCCCGCCTCAATAGCTGCACCATCGACAGGATCGACTCCCAGACACTCGGCAATCGCTTTTTCAATTTGATTGGAGATCCCGTGGTAAGCTTGATAGCTTTTGAGGAATTTCAGTTCCCCTTCCCCCTCAGTAAACCCGATAAACAGCTTATTTTGGACATATGTTCGGGGAACACCGATCGGAATGGATCCCCACTCCTCCATCTTCTGTTTAAACAGGTCGTTTTCAAGCGCATAATCATGACTTTCAATCACCAGGCCCGGATATTGCTTCTCCATTTCTGCCAGAAAGGCTTTTTCGCTGGTGCAATGGGGGCAGGTGGTTGAATAGAAAAAGATCAGGCGGCACTCTTGCGCGAATGCGGGAAACGAGACGAAAACAAATAAAGTGAAGAGAATCCGTTCAAGGTTTCTAACCATATCTAGGGATCAATCCTGTTCTTGCCTGAGATATATGCGGTCATAGTCAAAGCGATCCCTTTCTGGACAGAGATGTCAAGGATCTCGACCGAGTCTTTTGGAACGATGAATGTAAATCCGCCGATCTGATAGCTCATCGGCACATAGACTGCCACCTCGTCTTTTCCTCCGATTCCCTTGGGAAGATCATCGATCTGATCTTGTGTCATGATGCCTAAAATGCTCCCGACATCCGTTTCAATTTTAACGATTTTCCCCTGGTTCATTCCTTTCTTCGTCAAAAACATCATGATATCCGATGACATGCGATACAAGGTCTTGATGATCGGTAGTTTGATCACCAGATCCTTCAGCCGGTCAGCGGCTTTTCGCAGAAATGGAATTTGGACCAACAGTCCAAGAAGAATGGTAAAAACGACAGCGGCGATCCATCCCAGCCCATTGAAGTAAAACGAGGGGTCTATAAATAGCAACAGGACACCACGGAAGATCCTTTCGAAGCCAATATAGGTCCAATAGATCAGCAGGAGGATCACAAGGATAGGAACCAGGACTTTCAACCCGTTGATAAAGACAGATTTTACTTTCGCCATTGAACGATTTTCCTATTTATTCTAATAGCTTATGTAAAGATTATGGATAGGAATATCAAGAGATTTTATGAAAAAGCACTACGACGTCGTTGTGATGGGATCGGGAGCCGGTCTGACAATCGCGGATTACGCGGCAAAAAACGGCTATCGAACAGCGGTCATTGAAAAAGGGCCGTTCGGCGGAACTTGCGTGAACCGCGGTTGCATTCCCTCAAAAATGCTGATTTACCCCTCTGATCTAATGCGGACGATCTCTACAGGCAGGAAGGTAAACATCGAAGCGGAATCGGTAACAGGCCATTTTTCCCCTTTAGTTCAAAGGGTCACAGACACAGTCGACACCCTCGCGGAGAAAATTCAAAAGCACTACGAACGGTCGGACAAGATCGATGTCTACCGTGAATCAGGGACTTTTATAGAAGAGGGCGTCATACAATCTGGTCAATCTCTCATCTCCGGTGACAGGATCTATCTGGCCATTGGCGCCCGCCCCAAGATCCCTGAGATCAACGGATTGGCCGGAACCCCTTATTTAACTTCAGACGAAGCGCTTCGTCTCAAGCGGCAGCCTGAAAAGGCTCTCATCATCGGAGGTGGGTTCGTCTCCGCTGAACTTGCCCATTTCTATTCTTCCATGGGAACCGAGGTGGAGGTTTTTTCACGAAGCGGCTTCTTGAAGCATATTGACAAAGATGTCCGCAAGGTTTTCTTAGAGGAGTGCCGCAAATCCCAAACGGTTCATGAGTTTGCTTCTGTCAATTCCGTCTCCTACAATGAACAACAGTTCTCCGTTCAATTTTCAGACCAGAACAATAATCAAAAAACCGCGAAGGGAGATGCTTTAATTATCGCTGTTGGCAGGCAGCCCTGGACGGACAAAATCGGCATTGAAAACACCTCTATTCAAACGACCGCGGCCGGTTTCATTCAAGTTGACGAGTATTTAAAAACACATGACAGGAACATATGGGCGTTGGGTGATTGCATCGGCCGCCACCTCTTCCGACACATGGCAAATTTTGAAGCGAGGTACTTGATCAGCCAGCTTCTTGAGAATGACAATGCCCCCATTTCCTACCCTCCTATCCCCTTTGCCGTTTTTGCCCATCCTCAAATCGGAGTTGTGGGAAAAACGAAACAACAACTTGAAAAAGAGGAAGTTAAAGTTATTACAGGAATTTCCGAGTATAAAAAGTCAGACATGGGCAAAGCAAGGAAAAGCGCCTATGGCCTTGTAAAATTGATCTTTGACCAAGAGACCGAAAAACTCCTTAGTGCGCACATCATTGGAGATGAAGCAGCTACGATGATTCACATCCTGATCGCATATATTCAAATGGAGGCCAGGGTTAAGGACTTGATAGACAGTGTCTTCATTCATCCTGCATTGCCGGAAGTGATCAGCAGCGCAGCTCATGACGCTAAGAATAAGTATTAGCCAGAAACCAGGTCTTTATCAAATTAATTATTTATGTTTTAAGTGAGAGTCTGGACTTGCCAATCAATAGGAGGCTTTATGTCCGACTCAAAAAAGTGTGTTTTGGTCACGGGGTGCAGCGGCAGGCTGGGAAGCCGGATTCTGGAAAAATTTTCCGATGAGTATCGTGTGATCGGGCTGGACATCAAGAGACCTGAAGAAGTTGATCAGGCAGAAGACTACTACTACATGGACATCGGCAATGACACTTCAGTCCAGAACGTCATGAGGCACATTCAGGAAACTTACGGAGACAGAATCGCTTCCGTCATCCACCTCGCGGCCTACTACAGTTTCAGCAAACAAGACTGGGACTTATATAAGAAAATCACCATCGACGGGACCAAACGAGTGTTGGACGCTCTCAAACCTTTCAAGGTCGAGCAATTTATCTTCTCAAGCACCCAGCTGGTCTATGCTCCCTGCGAACTTGGTGAGACCATTGATGAAGAGTCGCCCTTGAATCCTGAATGGGAGTATCCAACTTCAAAAGTGATCACGGAGGAAGCGATCCTGGAGGGACATGGGGATATACCTGTCTGCATCATGCGTATTGCGGGAGTCTATGACGACTATTGCCATTCTATCCCCATCTCCCGCCAAATTCAAAGAATCTATGAGAACAGGCTCGAAAAACATTTCTTCCCTGGAAACTCAAAACATGGCGATCCATTCTTGCATATGGACGACTTTATCGAGGCGATCTACAAGATCGTGAACAAAAGGTCTGAACTCCCGAACGAGCTTATTCTACTTCTAGGGGAACCGAAAACGTATTCTTACGACGAGGTCCAGCGCCAGCTGGGCAAACTTATTTTGGGGAAAGAATTTTCCACCTATCGAATCCCGAAAATAGCCGCTAAAATCGGTTCATGGATGCAAAACAACCTCCCCTTCTACCCCGCTCCTTTTGTCAAGCCCTGGATGATCGACTTTTCCGACGACCATTACGAGCTCGATATTTCCTTAAGCAAAAAAATGATCGGCTGGGAGCCTGAGCATAATCTGAAAGACACCTTCCCCAAAATGGTTGAGGCTTTAAAAAAAGACCCGAACGGATGGTATGAAGAGCATGGATTAACCAAGGGAGATAAATGAACGACAGCAATAAAACAAGAGAGTACTGGCCTTTGATTTCTCTCATCATCGTCGCTGTCCTGGCGGGAACGGCGCTTTGCTACGGGGTCAACGGCGGAACGCTCGAATGGATGCATTATGTCATGGGTATCTTCCTCTGTCAGTTTTCTTTGCTTAAGTTGTTTGATATTTCTGGATTCGCCGACGGATTTCAAATGTACGATTTAATAGCCAAACGCTCGCGGACTTACGCATTGGCCTACCCGTTGATCGAGCTTGCCCTCGGGCTTGCTCTCCTCTCTTTTGTTTATCCGGTCCTCACTTACCTAATCATCATTGTTGTGATGTTGATCGGAACAATAAGTGTTGTGAAAGCGTTGCGCGAAGGTTTGGACATCAACTGCCCCTGCATGGGGACGATTTTAAACGTTCCGCTATCCACAGTCACCCTGACTGAGGATGCTGGAATGGGGATCATGGCGCTGATCATGCTCACGTCCAGATTTATATAAGGAGGCTCGGATGGAAAAAGAGGACAAACGGCGCATCGACGTCCCGCCTAAACCCTGGGACTACAACCCTTCATCATGGAAGCAGAGGGTCATGATCGCGTTAGTCGCGATGATCGCCGCCGCCATCGCCTTTTATATGGGGCTTTTTCAATGGGGGCTGATCGACGATGTCTGGGACCCTGTTTTCGGGGACCAGAGCAAGCGCGTCTTGCAGTCGAACGTCTCCCACGCCTTGAGCGGATGGTTCAGAGTCCCTGACGCGATCCTTGGATGCATGGCCTATCTTGGCGACATCATCTTTGCCCTTGCAGGATCGACGAGAAGATGGCAGTACCGCCCCTGGCTCGTCCTTCTGTTCGGCTTGGACGTGATCCCCTTGGGAATCGTCAGCGCTGTGCTCGTCTTTCTACAGGCGACTGTCGTGGGAAACTGGTGTTTTCTTTGCATTGTCACCGCCATCATCTCCCTGATACTGGTCGCTATGGCCTATGATGAAGTGTACTCGACCCTGGTCTTTCTCTATCGGCTGTGGAAAAAAACCGGGGACAAAAACATCGTCTGGAAAGCCTTCTGGGGGTCCCCTTCAGAAGAAGCGTATGAAGTTGGTTTAAGCATGGTCAAGGAGTAGTCTCATGTGGGCAAGACATATAGAATCGGTCATCGCAGTATGGATGCTGTTCAGCTGGCTTATCTTCCGTTATCCTCCCGAACTCATTCCGCTTAGGATCAATGATCTGGTCTGCGCAGCTCTCATCCTCCTCTTTTCCCTTGCCACTTACAAGGACCGTTTCCGCTATCTTCACCTGTTGAACTTTCTCGTCGGCGCATGGTTGATCGGGTGGACCGTCTACAGCGGCACAGGGATAGATTTCGCGCCCCATCAAAATTATATGGTGGCCGGCCTTCTCCTCTTGATGCTCTCGCTTGTTCCTTCGAGGACAAAGAAGCCTCCGATGGCCTGGGTGGAATTTCTCTCTAAAAAGAAAGCAAAGTGAGCGATGGTTCAAATTTATTTCGTCACGATCTTTTTGGGAGCGGTCATGATTTGGTTTTCGGGAAAACGGCTCGTCCAAATTGCCGACTTCATATGTGAACAAACAGGGGTCGGAAAAGCTTTCATCGGAGCGGTTTTACTTGGAGGAGTCACATCCCTTCCTGAAATTTCCACCACAATGATCGCCGCCTCATTGGGAAATGCCGAGCTTGCGGCGAGCAATCTGATTGGCGGGGTCAGCATGCAAACCTCGATGCTGGCCATTGCGGACGCCCTTATTCTAAGTAAAGCCCTGACATTTATCGCTCCAAACCCCGCTCTTTTAATGGGGGGAGTCCTGCTTATCATCCTCATCAGCTTTGTGATCGCCTGTATCGCTGTAGGCGAGATCTTTCAGATATTCCAGGTGGGATTGTTCACTTTTAGTACATTTGCCCTCTATTTCGTCTGTTTGAACGTACTGAGAAAGTATGAAAAAACAAAACGGTGGGTGCCCACGGATTACCCGGATGTTCCGAAAAAGCGTCAAAATACCCCTGAAGCAAAAACGAAACCCTTGATGTCCATCTATTTAAAACTGACGTTTTATAGCATTCTGGTCTTTATCGGCGGCAGCGCTGTTTCTTACAGCGCCCATCGAATCACCGAACTCACCTTTCTAAGCAGCAGTTTCTTAGGCGCCACATTTCTCGCCTTCGCCACCTCTTTGCCCGAGCTTTCGACCACTTTAGCCTCCATGCAACTGGGCGCGTGGACCTTAGGGATCGCAAATATTTTTGGATCCAACCTCCTGATGGTCGGGCTGTTGATTATTGCTGATATTTTTTATCGGGATGGGTTACTACTGGATGATATAGGCAATTCGACAATTTTTCTGGCAGGTATGGGAATACTGGTGACCGCTATTTATCTTTGGGGATTGCTTGAGAGAAAAAACCGGTCGGTCCTCCGAATGGGTGTTGACTCGTTTCTCGTCATCACGATCCAAATAGCGGGACTGGTTATTTTGTACTACTGGTTTTAAGCTGACTAAGGAGGCAGAAAAAATGAATGAAAAAGACTTTTTAGGGCATTGGAAACTACTGAAGCCTCTGATTTTATCAAAATGGCCCAAATTGAAAGAATCAGACCTTGAAGGGACCCAGCCCGTAGTGCGGGATCTCGTCAAGGTTATCCGCAAAAAATATCAAGACATGCCCGAACAGTCGATTGTCGAGGATTTGGAAAATCTTGGTCAGCAAATTTTAAAAAACCCTTAACGACGGAGAGAACTCGTGAAAACCCTCAATGATCTATTTATCCACGAGCTGAAAGACCTCTACCGCGCCGCGGACGGCATGCACCAGGTGTTCAAACGGATGTCGAGTGCGGCAACTCACCCGGAGCTTGTACAGATGCTGGACACCTACTATACGCAAACTGAGCGCCAGAAAAAGAAGCTTCAAGAGTTTTTTACCGCCCAATCGATAGAGATCGACGACACTGACAGCCCTGTTTCGCGCAAGATACAGGATCATGGCCGTGCATCTATGCGATATGAAGGTTCAAAAGAGATACGCGACCTCGCGCTGCTTCTTTCTGTTGAGATCATGAAACATTTCGAAGTCACGGCCTTTGGGACACTTCT
The DNA here is from genome assembly GCA_964635295.1 of uncultured bacterium. Lineage (GTDB taxonomy): Bacteria > Chlamydiota > Chlamydiia > Chlamydiales > Waddliaceae > Waddlia. The sequence goes on along the minus strand of CAZWOB010000015.1, from coordinate 10,598 downwards.
CACGCACGCTGACAGATTGAAACGGGAAGACATGACGGACTTACTGCTCAGCCTGAAAAAGAAGATTGGCGAGGAGGAGCAAAAACCCCTTCACATTGCTTCCCGTCTGCTGGACGAAGGGGATAAAAAAGAAACGCAGGATCTTTTCTCGACAATACTCAAGGCTCAGGTCCGTGATGAACAGCAGCTCCTAAGCTTTCTGCCTGACCTCATTGCCCAGGCCAGCTCATCCACTCTGAAAGAAGCCCTGGAGACTTACCAGTCTGAGCATAAGGCCGCGCATGAAAAGCTCAAAGAGATCGACAGCGAACGGCAAAACGGTTCAGAGATCAATGAATGGAGTGTCATCAACGCCTACACGACCGAATGGAAACAGGATTTAAGCGCGATTGAATCGCCTGATCTTAAAGATATCGGCATCATCTTGTCGGTTCAACGGATGCAGCACCTCAATATGGCGCTCTACGCATTTGAAAACCTTCTGGCAAAGCATCTCGAAGGTACAGAAGAGGAAAAAACCATGGAACTGCTCCACGATCAAGAGCTGGGGAATGACCAATCATTTACAGCGATCGCCGAAGGCTCACTATTTAATAAAGGGCTGGACGCGAAAGTCAACCCCTGAAGACTAAAGCATAGATAGGGAGAAAAGATGAAGCTCAAAGAATTAACCGAAAAGACGGCCAGGAACTTCGTGATTTTCTGGACAGTCATGTTTTCACTTTTTACACTCATGGTCATCTGGACGCTTGTGTCCGGATACCAGGCTCTGGAACAGTTCCCCGGAGATCCGGAAACACGTCTCTGGCCCCAGGCATTTTTGATGTCTCTTGTCTTTTTGTCACTGCTTTGTGGAACAGTTGGCATGTGGAAGCACTACTATGCCGGAGAGTACGGAAAGATCAGAACAGCGAGGAATATCTCCTTTATCCTGGTCCTGTTTCTCTATCCGCTGGGAATCATCATCAACGTCCTGCTTGCCAACCTCTATTGATCACCTTCTCAGGCCGATGCCGATGATGCCTAACACATACCCGATGCTCATCCCAAAAAAGTAGGTCACAGGAAATCCAAATACCACAACGGGTACGTCGGGAAATCCTGAATAGAAGAAAATCCATACAGAAACGCTCATCAACGTCGCGACGGCCAAGCTGCTCAAGCATAAGATGGCGAGGTTTTTCTTATCGTCAGGGTGCGATCTGCCATAGCTCAAAAGAAAAAAACTGAGCATAACATTGGGGATCAGCAACAGAAACGTTGAGATCAAAAACTGTCCGGGAGTCTGGACAAGCAGCTCCTTGGCTTCGGACGTCAGGTCTGAGCTCGACAGATTGACCTGGCCAAAGACAAGCAGAGATAATAAAAGACTGTAGACAATCGGAAAACCGATCACCAATTTTTGGTTTTTACTCATTTTTTCACCCTAATTAATTAATGATTTATTTACAGCAGTTTTATCTTGTTTCCTTTTATCCGATCTGTTGTATTCAAATTCAACGCCTGACCTGGAGAGAGGATGCCGGTTCCGGAAAAAGACTATGACGCAGTCGTCGTTGGCGCTGGACCAAACGGTCTGTCCGCAGCGATCATACTCGCAATGCACGATTTGAGCGTTCTCGTTGTCGAGGAGCAAGAGACCATCGGCGGCGGCTGTCGTTCACAGGAGTTGACACTCCCCGGCTTCACCCATGACGTTTGTTCGTCCATTTATCCGCTCGCAATCGGCTCTCCTATCCTCAAACAGTTTCCCCTCTCTGAACATGGACTGGAATGGGTCCACCCCCCTGTTCCGCTCGCGCACCCCTTTGATGACGGCACATGCGCCCTTCTCCAACAATCCCTTGAGAAAACATCCCAATCATTGGGAGAAGACTCTTCGTCATATTCCTCTCTCTTCTCCCCATTTATCGAAGACTGGCCCAAGCTTGAAAACACCCTGCTTGGACCGTTCACCATTCCTCGCCATCCTCTACCCGCCCTCAAATTCGGATGGAAAGCCGTCCGTTCCGCCGAGTCTCTCGCAAAAACTAGCTTCAAAAACCCGAAAACGCAAGGCCTGTTTGCCGGGCTTGCCGCCCACTCGGTCCTGCCTCTCGACCGTCCGATCACTGCCGCGGTCGGCCTTTTGCTTGGAATCACCGGGCATGTATTCGGATGGCCCATGGCAAAAGGGGGCGCTCAACAGATCGCTAATGCCCTGGGGTCCTATTTCCAGTCGTTGGGCGGAACCATTCAAACAGGCTATCGAGTCGATTCGATAGAGGAGCTGCCCGCTTCCAAAGCGGTCCTATTCGATCTTACCCCGAGGCAAATCCTCAAAATTGCCAAGGGTGAACTCACCCATTCCTATCAAAAGCAGCTTGAGCGCTACCGCTATGGGCCCGGCGTGTTTAAGATGGACTGGGCCCTGACCCAGCCGATCCCGTGGAAAGCATCCGATTGCCTTCAGGCCGGCACCGTTCATTTAGGCGGAGATTTTGATCAGATCGCCGCAAGTGAAAAAGCGATATGGGAAGGCACGCACGCAGAAAAACCCTATGTCCTGCTGGCGCAGCATTCACTATTTGACAACACCCGCGCACCGAATGGAAAACAATCCGCCTGGGCTTATTGCCACGTCCCGCACGGCTCCAAAAAGGACATGTCGCAGGAAATCGAAGATCAAATCGAGCGATTTGCACCAGGGTTCAGAGACTGCATTATCGAAACCAGCACAAAAAACACCGAAGAGATGGAGCAGTTCAACGCAAACTACATCGGCGGCGACATCATCGGCGGCGTGCAGGATATTTATCAGCTGTTTACACGTCCGACGAAGCGCCTTGTTCCTTATGCCACCTCAAACCCCGGCATCTTCATCTGTTCCTCTTCAACTCCGCCCGGAGGGGGCGTTCATGGAATGTGCGGCTACCACGCAGCCAGAACCGCCTTGAAAAGAGTCTTTGGAATCTCATATAATATCCACCATGCAAAAATATCAAATCACTGATGAGAAACTCGACAAGGCACTCAAGGAAAAAATCTATGAAGGATTCAGCGAGCATGCGATCAGTGCCGTAGGATCTGACGGCGACATGGAGGAGATCACCTTGATCGCCCGTGAAGGAGGTCGGTTTCTTGGAGCCGTTCATAGCAAGATCTTTTGGGGAGCCCTTCACATCAAATATCTCTACATATCCCCCGATTCAAGAGGGAAGGGAATAGGGAAAGAGTTAATGAAGCAAGTTTTAGAAAAAGGGATCCAACAAGGGTGCCGGTTCGCGTTCGTCGAAACCATGAACTTTCAAGCCGTTGATTTTTATCGGTCCTTTGGGTTTGAAGAGGAGCTTGTCCGTACTGGATTCGACAAGGGAGCCTCCTTCCACTATCTAAAATTGGATTTCGACCAGTGAAGATCCTCGTTTTTGGCATCCCCGGCTCCGGGAAGACCACCTTTTCCAACCGCTTGTCAGAGATCACAGGCATCCCCGTCTTCCACATTGACCGACATTTTTTTGAACCCGGCCCCGGATGGAAGAAGCGTCCTCACGAAGACTTTTTAGATGATGTGAGAGGTCAGCTGGAGAAAGACCGCTGGATCATCGACGGCAATGGAATGCGCACGCTTGAAATGCGGTTCAAGGAAGCCAACCTTGTCATCTACTGCGCGCAACCCCTTTGGAAATGTTATTTCCGGATTGTCAAACGCGCGATCGCGGGATTTGCATTGGGAAGAGAACGCGCCGACTGCCCTGAAGGAGCGGCCAACATCATCACCTGGCGGCTTCTAAGCTATGTCTGGAACTTCAAAGCAAAATACGGTCCCTCGATCGACAAGCTCCACCGCCAGTATCCCGGCATAGAGTTCATCCACGCAAGCTCAGACCAGGACCTGCAAAAAATACTCGATGACCTCGCAAATAGAAAATGAGTGGACATCCCCTACCCCCTTCTCTATAATTCGCCCCTATGAAATTGCAAGGAAAGAAAGCTGTCGTCACAGGAGCCAGCGGAAGCATCGGCCAGGCCATTGCCATCGGGCTTGCAAACGCAGGAGCAGAGGTTGCGATCAGCTATCGGTCAAATGAAAGTGGGGCAAATGAAACCCTCGCCGCAATGGGCAAGGGACATGCCCTCTATGCCGATTTTTCAGAGCCGAACGGCCCGGAGAAGTTTCTCGAAGAGGCGTCCGCAAAATTAGGCGCCATCGACATTCTGGTCAATAATGCCGGGATCGTCGACCGCACAGACTTCCTTTCGCTTGACCCCGAAACATTTGAAGAGGTCCTGCACGTCAACCTCACCATCCCCTTGCGCCTGATGCAGTGGACCGCAAAAGCCATGATCGAACGGAAATCTCAGGGACAGATCATTAATATCTCCTCCATAGGAGCCATCCGCACCGCCCCCAACAGAACGGCGTACACCTGTTCAAAAGCTGGCCTGGAAATGCTGACCAAAAGCGCAGCTATAGAGCTTGGCCCTTATGGCATCCGCGTCAATGGGATTGCGCCTGGGGTGACTGAAACAGGGATGGCAGTGGAATCCGCTAAGAAAGAGCCCGAGTGGCTGGGGAAGAAAACGGAGAGGATCGCTCTTGGACGGATTGGAAAGCCCGAAGACTATGCCGGTGCAGCCGTCTACCTGGCTTCCGATGAGTCCGCCTGGATGACAGGACAGACCATGGTGATCGACGGCGGCCACTCTCTTCTCCTTTAGGAGTTCTTTCATGCGATTACTGTTAATACTATTCTTATTTGGATTGAGCACAATGACGATAGAATCAAAAGAGAACGACCCCTACCTTTGGACAGAAACATGGCTAGATGAAGAAGGGACCTCTCCTTTTTTCGGCGTACTGGCCACAGTCGATGCCGACAACAAGCCTCATACAAGGACGATTGCCATCCGGGAGATTGATCGCAACGGGGTACTCTTCTTCACTCAGAAGGGCAGCAAAAAAGTTCAACACATGCAGGACAACCCTGCCGTTTCTTTAACGCTCTATTTACCCGTTCACAAGAGGCAGATCACATTCCGGGGCATCGTCAAAGCCTTGTCCGATGAAGAGAATGACCGGTATTGGATGACGTATCCCAAGGAATCTCAGTTGAGGTTTTTAGTCTATGGCCCAAGGTCGGGAGAGGAAATCGCCGGCAATGAACAGATGGACAAACAACTTGGTCAGCTGAGAAAGGAGTATCAGGACAGAGACCCTGTCAGACCCGACGCTTATGTGGGGTATCGCATTCAACCGGACACGTTTGAGCTCTATCAATTGAACGCTGATCGGATATCCGATTCCTATCTTATCCGCCGCAACAATGACAACTGGGATTTTTTGAGAGTTGTTCCTTAATAGCTACTATTATCAAGCGTATATAGACGCATTTACATTCGACACCGCCTTATTTCAAAACAATCCTCAGTTCCGCTATGACGAACCGAGTTACGCCCAGTTCTCGCAAAAATATCAAGACTCCGGCTGGTTGAAACGGAAAATGACCGCGCTTCCCAGAGCCGTTTGGTCAGCGCTTGTCGAGTCTATCTATCATTTAGTAACTGGAGCTATTATTGGGTTGGTTCGTTATCCAAACGACGGCGGACGTTTTATTAAAGCGCGTCTTTTCAGCGTCCCTCGCGACTTTCAAGAAGCGTTTGGACGCCTGATCTCACTATTTCATGACAAGCTGGGTCTTTTTTCCATACAGAAGGCGCAATTTTATCAATCCTGCTACGAGTGTTTTTATTCTAAAATTGAGCGGATGGCAGCCCCTCGTCCAACCTTAGATCTTGAAGAGATGGTAGACAAAGCTCTGGCATTTGCTAACGGGGACATTGAACTATTCTCTTATATTAGAGAAGTTCTAATCGATCGTCAATTTCTAGACAACCCTGAACACTTTATAAGTGATTGGGAGAAAAGAAGAGGAACAACTGAAGAATACAGACCCATTGAAGACCCCGCACGCCGTTTTTTCAGAGAGTACTTGAGACCAACCTGATCCTGAACCTGTTAATCTCATTAATCAGAGAAGTTGATCAACAGTTTGAGCTTGTCGTAGACCTTATCAGAGTTAAGAATCATGTAGGTGGAACAAACAATTGTGATCAACCCCACCAATGTCACAAGACTTAAAGTACTTTTGTCAATGTGTCCATAGCTCGCCCCCAGGGAGACCAGAATCAAGGAGAATTCACTGATTTGGGCGACGGTGAGGCCCGCATACAAGCTTGTGCGTTTTTTATAGCCCATCGCCCCCATGATCACCATGACAATGACAGGATTTCCGATTAATACGAAGAGTGAAAGGACGACAGCAGGGAAAATTTGACCGCCCATCAGCTTGATCTCCATCATGGCTCCGAGGTCGATAAAAAAGAACAGAAGCAGAAAGTCCCTTAAAGTGGACAGGTTGTGTTCCAGCTTGTTGTGGCAAGGCGTTGATGCAAGGGACAGACCTGCCAGAAAAGCCCCGATCTCCTTGCTGAAGCCAAGAAAATGCGCGATTGATGCCAGTGTCACTGCCCATGCGATCGCAAACAATAGCAGAAGTTCAGTCTGTCGCGATAGGAAAGCTGTCAGTTGCGGAAGCATATAGCGCATGAGCAGCCCCACAACGCCAACAAAAGCTATTCCTTTCAATAAAATAAGGGCAATATCGCTCTGGGTACTTCCCGATTGTGCGGGCGCCGAAACCGCGTTGATGACGATCATCGCCAGGATGACAACTAAATCCTGAACGATCAGAAACCCGACCGCGATGCGGCCATATTCCAAGTCCGTCTCGTTTTTGTCGGAGAGAAGTTTGATGATGATAATGGTACTGGAAAAAGTCAATGCTATCGCAACATAAAAGGACGTAATCGATGAAAACCCTAACCAAAGACAGAGGAGGTATCCGATAATAGACGTGAACAGCACCTGCCCTAACCCGGTGGCAAGAGCTACCGTGCCAGTTTTACGAATGATGTGAATATCGAGCTTGAGCCCGACGATAAACAAAAGCAGCGTGATCCCCATTTTAGACAAGAGGTCCACTTGATCATTAGCCGTTACCAAGCCAAAAAGAGCGGGCCCGACGAAAAGACCAACGATAATATAGGAGACAACGAGGGGTTGACGGAGGATCAGCCCGATACTTCCTACTGCTGATGAGATCAATAAAAGAAGGGCGATCTCGTAGAAGACGTTTGAGAACATGGAGTTGAAAACCCTACAGTGAATTTTCTATCTAATAGAATAATCTATAATCAGGATCCTATTCTTGGTCAATATTGATGAGGTCGAACCCGCAGAATGGGTAAAAATGATGATCGCTAATAGTTAAAAAGGTCGTGATTGGAAAATTCTTTACCTGTGGCTGCGTTCAGCGCGCGGCAAATTTTTGCCTGGACATGAGGAGTCAGACGACGCCCTTTGCAGGCTTTTGAGACCATTTTATGTGTGATATTTTCAGTGGAAGCGGATACCAGGTCTCCATTTGTCAGTTGGTATTCATTTAAAATAGCCGCGATTGGCTGTTCTCCCAGATTTCTTTCCATTTACTTTGTAGACACCTTCTTAGCGCACATAGCCGATTATGGAAATAAAATGGCAGATCGAAGCGATTAATACAAATAAATGCCAAATTCCGTGAGAGTGTGTCAGTTTGCCATGGTGATCCAGGGCATAAAAGATGATCCCCAATGTATAGGCAACTCCCCCAATTGTCAGCCAGACAACCCCTGGAAATGGAACCGTGGCCAATACCTCGTTATACTCGACAACTGCAAACCACCCCATGACCAGGTAGATGCTTACTTGAAGTATTTCTCTTCGCCTGGCTGAAAGGGTATCGATCAGTATGCCGAAAATTGCCAGGGACCAGACAACAAGTAAAATGAAAGGACCGTCAGAGTCTCTTAGCGGCAGCAAAGCGTACGGTGTATAGGTGCCTGCGATGAGCAGATAGATCGCCGTGTGATCAAGTTTTTGAAAGATCTTTTTCAGCTCTGGCGGTTTAAAGCTATGATAAAGAGTTGAAGCGGTATAGAGCAGGACTAATGTTAAGCCAAAAACCGTATAGCCAATGATCATCCAAATATCTTGATGCTGAATAGCCACTGTCAGCAGAGCTCCAAATCCCACTAATGCGAAAACAGCTCCGACCAAATGACTAATACTATTAAATCTCTCTCCGTAGTACAAATTACAACCTCTAAAACAAACTAATTAATTAAAAATATAATTTTTAACAAACATTATAAATATTCTATGCCAAAAAACATAAAATTAAAAAATATTTAAAATAACAATGTTAACATATGACAAACCAGTGTATAATATTCGTTTATTATCACGAAAAATACAAGCAATGGAAGCTATGACCTTAGGAAAAACCAAGATTTTAAAAGTTCTAAAAATGACAAGCCACGGTGCATTTCTTGAAATTGATGATGGTGAGGAAGTTTTATTGCCCAAAAAGTTCGTGAAGAAAGGCCTGAATACAGGCGACAACGTTGAGGTATTTATCTACACGGACTCCGAAGACCGCCTTGTAGCGACTACGCTCTCCCCTAAAATCAGGCTTGATGAATTCGCAGTTCTGGAGGTCACGGACCTGAACAAATTCGGCGCATTTTTGGATTGGGGCTTGGATAAGGATTTGTTCCTCCCTTTTGGGGAGCAGGAAAAACGCGTCAATGTTGGAGATAGGGTCATCGTTCGTCTTTGCCATGACAAGCAGACAGACCGTCTATTTGCTTCTTCAAAAATCGGCAGATTTACGAAGGGGCCCGTTTCTTTTAAAAAGGGTGAAGAGGTCGACCTATTGATTGGCCGCAAATCGGAGCTTGGCTATCAGGTGATCATTAACGATGCTCATGTGGGTTTGCTTTATTTCGATAAGGTTTTTCAGAAGATTGAAATGGGTGATCGGGTGAAGGGTTATATTGATCAGGTGCGTGAAGACGGCAAGATTGATGTCGGGTTAAGCAAGCATGGTTACGACCAGGTGCTTGATGCTCAGGAGATTTTACTTTCAAAACTCAATACCAATAAGGGCGTATTACCCTTTACGGACAAGAGTGACCCTAAGGCTATTGAAAGGGAATTTTCAATGAGCAAGAACACCTTCAAGAAGGCTATAGGCGGGTTATACAAGCAAAAAAAGATCAGGATTGAAGCTGACCGAATCGTGCTGGTGTCAGGTTAAGATCAGATCAATCTCTTGAAAGGCCTTGGACTTGGATCTCTTCACCGCCCTTGTTTTCGACAACAACGAAATGGTGTGTACAAATTTGTCCTGTAGAAATTCGAAATTTCTCAGGAATTACACATTTTACAAATCCATTATTTCCATACTCATCAGGAAGACTCTTGCTTGAAATTTGATCTTCAAGAATAAACCAGTGATTCCCTTTTGTATCACGGGTAATTCCTACCAATTTTCCTGCAACTGTCACATTTCTTCTTTGATCATTTTCTCTTCCCATCTTAAATACGATAAGATCACCAACCTTTGGTTGCATCTTCCCCTCTGAGCTGGATCCTACAACATAATCCACTAGCTCATCACGATCTAAATAACGCGGAGTGACAGCCGGGTCAAATTCCTCTTCTTGACTTCCTTGTTCGAGCTTGAGCTTAGCTAATACACCTCCAACACTATCATCCCCACTAGAACGAACTAATCCAGGACTGAAATATCCTTGTAAATTACCGAATACCTTTTCCGTTCTAGTAGATTGTCCCTCTTCTTGAAGCATGAGGGCTTTATTAAAAATGTTGCCCAGCTGATTCCCTGCGTGAGGACGAAATAACTTTTTTTTCAATTTTGAAAAGAGAGAACTTCTTCCAACTCCTTGAGTCAGATCGGGAAGACGCCCACCATTTTCTAATATTTGTTTTGCAGCTGTTTCCACAACCTCTGAAGATACTTCGCCTTTATCAAGAGCTTCCTGCAACTGATGAATTTGATTTTGTGTAATCATTGTTGATACTTGAAAAAGACCTATTTGGTTAGCCATACAACCTCCAATTTTCAAAAAAACCTCTGAGAGGGTGTCTACAAAGTAAATAAAGCTTATCTTGCAACATCTTTTTCCCTGGTAGAATCACTTTCAGACTCACCAACTGATACCAGTTTACCTCGTCTTCCAAGCGATCCTCCCAGAGAAAAAACTGTCACAATCTAAACTTCATTTACTTTGTAGACACCCATAAATATTATATCATAAAATAAAAATAATTATTTAAATTTATACTTATTAATAATTTCTTAACAAAAGACACTCTCTTCCAACTATCACATAAATAGAGTCATCGATTCTCTTTGCCATGACAGGCAGACAGACCGTCTATTTGCTTCTTCAAAAATCGGCAGATTTACGAAGGGGCCCGTTTCTTTTAAAAAGGGAGAAGAGGTGGATTTATTGATTGGCCGCAGATCAGAACTTGACTATCAGGTGATCTTCTGGGTTTGCTTTATTTCGATAAAGTTTTTCAGAAGATTGAAATGGGTGACCGAATAAAAGGTTTTACTATCGAAGAGCAATACCGCGTACAAAAGTGACCCTAAGACGCAGATTGCTACCGAAACTTGCCTTAGACGTCATTAGTTTGGTTCAGATGC
>CAZWOB010000014.1:0-41100 GCA_964635295.1 uncultured bacterium | reverse complement strand
CGAGAATGCCTCGAAAATGCTGACAATGGCCTTCTCGGGGTAAGAGTTGACGATGAGGGCATATTTATCCCCCACTCAAACACAACAATAAATCATATAATTCTTAATATGTTAAGAGATATTACCATTACTGAATATTACGATGAAGCTGGCTGGAATTCTGAAAAATTTATCCAAGGCGATGAAGATAAAATTAAATCAAATATATTTTTTATAATCCTCAACAGGCACAACCCAGAAATAGGCTCGGACTTAGATCATTTTTTAACTACCGAAGAAATAGAAACAAAGGAACAAGTTTTCCTTAACCTTCAGGAGAAGGTAAAAGTTCACTATCAATATGAGATTTGTACCGGTCCCACGTATGTGCATCAAGAATCGTATGTTTCTGCTGCAGCTACGTTTTTCAAAAGCCTATCTGAAGAACCTGCTAAGCGCCCAAATGGTATCATTATCGGGGAAGCTCACCAATATACTACCCCAAAAGAATATCTCAGCTCAAGAATGGAACGGCTAAAAGAGCTTGATTATACTGAACTCTATCTCGAACATATTCCTGCATCGCTTCAACAGCTTTTTGACGCGGACTGGAACTCTTTGGCATCAATGCCAAGTACACTACATACTAAACTCATGAAGCTGGACAGAATGGTTCGAAAAAATGGATCAAAATTTTCAGATGTTGTTGTTGCAGCAAAAAAAGCCGGCATCCGCGTCGTTTTTTTTGAAACGGTCACATCCTACGATACTGTTATACACTATGCTCAAGGCTCTAAACATGACCCTCGTCGAGTACCAATGATGAACTTCCGTCTATGGGAGAGAATGCAGGAAATTCCCCCTCGAGGCAAATATCTAGCCTTGGTTGGATCAGATCATCTTGTTAAAAACAAAGAATCACCAGGTTTAAACGAGATTTTAGGTGGTGTGGCTGTTCACATTTTTGATAAACCGAATTAGACGCATCTCCCTCATTATAATATATCATCTTTCATCCCAACATCTTGAATAGAGTACGGTTCAATCCGACGAATATGAAAATTTAAGCTCCTGAATATTGACGATAAGCCATTTCATGCATATTCTGGAAATGGTTAATCTATGGAGGTATTCTATGGCCCAGAACTTCACAGACGCGGTCACAACGGTTATCCAGGAAGCGTTTGCTAACGCCCAGACGAGAAAAAATCCCGAAGTTACAGAAAACCATCTGCTCCTTGCATTTCTTGAAGATCCCAAGGGATATTTCCAGTCCGTCCTCAACAACCTGAACACACATCCCCACCAACTGCAATCGGAAGTACAGGACAAACTACAGCGGCTTCCTACATTTGAAGGTAGCGCTGCCGAGCCTCCGCAAGTTGCACGTAACCTGCAAGGAAGGATTACAGATGCCGAACAGATTGCCAAGCAATGGCAGGATTCCTATACAAGCAGCGATCACTTCCTCCTCTCTTTTTGGAAAAATGGAGGTGAACCGTTTGCGACATGGAAGGGTCAATCAGGAATTACGCTCAAGCAATTAGAAGAACATATCAAAAAAATGAGGGGCAACCGCCATATGGACTCCCCAGCCGCAGAACAAAGCCTCCAGGCCCTGGACAAGTATTGCCGAAATTTAACAAAGTTAGCGCGTAACGGAAAAATGGACCCTGTCATTGGCCGTGACGAGGAGATCCGCCGCACGATGCAGGTCTTGAGCAGACGCACAAAGAACAACCCCATGCTTATCGGAGAACCCGGGGTAGGAAAAACAGCGATCGCAGAAGGTATGGCACTGAGGATTGTCCAAAACGATGTCCCTGATTCTCTGAAAGACAAACAGATCTACGCACTTGATATGGGCTCTCTTGTCGCAGGCACAAAATATAGAGGGGAATTTGAAGAAAGGCTGAAAGGGATACTTGAGGAAGTCGAATCCAATGAAGGCAACGTCATCCTGTTCATCGATGAAGCGCATACCCTGATCGGAGCCGGGGCGACAGAAGGATCGATGGATGCTGCAAACCTGCTAAAACCCGCTCTTGCGAGAGGTACGCTCCATTGTATCGGCGCGACCACCTTGAATGAATACCAGAAACATATCGAAAAAGATCCTGCCCTTGAAAGACGCTTCCAACCCGTTACGATCCATGAGCCTTCGCTTGAAGATTCGATTGCAATTTTAAGAGGCCTTAAAGAGCGTTATGAGATCTTTCATGGGGTGAGGATCACTGAATCCGCGCTTCATGCGGCAGTTTTTCTCTCCTACCGCTACATCACTGACAGGAGGCTCCCCGACAAAGCGATCGACCTGATCGACGAAGCGGCCAGTATGATCCGCATGCAGATCGGCAGCCGTCCGCTTCCCATCGATAACAAGGAAAGGGAACTTTCCAAGCTGATCGTCGAACAGGAAGAGGTGCGAAGGGAAAATCCCGAGAGCGATAACATCGCCAAACTGGAAGAGAAGATCGCCTCGATCAAAGAGGAGCTAAGCGCACTCAAAGAGCAGTGGGAGGAAGAAAAGAAACTGATCGATAACCTGAAACAGCAGAAGAACGAGCTCGAGCAGTTTCGGTTCCAGGAAGAGGAGCTCGAACGTAAAGCCGACTATCAAAAAGTAGCCGAATTAAGATATGAGAAGATCCCCGCTCTGCAAAAAGAGATCGAGGAAGCCCAAGAAAAGCTCAATACAAAACCCAACCGCCTCTTACAGGAAGAGGTCGACGAGCAGTTAATCGCCCAGATCGTTTCCAAATGGACGGGAATACCGGTCAGCAAAATGATGGAAGGAGAAGCGGAAAAACTCCTTCATCTGGAAGAGGAGATTGGCAAACGCGTCGTTGGCCAGGAAATGGGGGTAAGAGCTGTTTCCGAGGCGATCCGTCGCTCCAGATCAGGATTGAGCGATCCCAACCGTCCGATGGGGGCCTTTTTGTTTTTAGGTCCGACAGGAGTCGGAAAAACCGAACTGGCCAAAGCGCTGGCCGAGCAGCTCTTCGACCAGGAAGACGCGATCATCCGTCTCGACATGTCCGAGTATATGGAAAGACATGCCGTGTCCAAACTGATCGGATCCCCTCCAGGGTATGTCGGTTATGACGAAGGAGGCCAGCTGACAGAAGCATTGCGCAGACGTCCTTACGCGGTTGTCTTACTTGACGAGGTGGAAAAAGCCCACCATGACGTTTTTAACATCCTGCTGCAAATTTTCGACGACGGCCGGCTGACTGACAGTAAAGGAAGGGTTGTCAATTGCAAGAACGCATTGTTCATCATGACATCCAACTTAGGGTCCGACATTCTTCTTCAACAGATGGAAAAAGATCCTTCATCGATGACGAAAGAGAGTATCGTCAAACTTCTCCAACCTGTGATCCGTCAACATTTCCGTCCGGAATTTATCAACCGTTTAGATGAGATCCTCCCCTTCTTGCCTCTACAGCAGAAGGATATGGAAAAGATCGTCGTTATCCAACTTCACCATCTTGAAAAAAGAATGGCAGATCGCGATGCGAAATTCTCCTGGTCTGATGATGTTGTCAAATATCTGGCGGACAAGGGATATGATCCATCGTTTGGAGCAAGACCTCTAAAGAGGCTGATTCAGCATGAGGTGATCAATAAGCTGTCGACAGCGATCCTCGAAGGGAAAGTTCCCGCGAACTGCTCCGTCCAACTAACGATGGACGGAGGTGAGGTCGGATTCAAGATTAATTAGTCCTTCATCAGCTCGCTATACAAGAGATATAGACAGTCAGCAACCTGATCTGAGATTTCGGAATAATCCTGCTCTCTAATAGCCCCGTAATACGGAACAGTACCGCAGGACTTGTGCCGATCATTCAGAGAGCCGGACGAAGTCACGGCTTTCGAAGGGAGTTTGGCATAACCGTCAATCAGCTCAATAATTGGAGTCTTTTTGGTATATGATAGCAAAGCGATACACCGATAAGTCGGATCGTAATACTTGCCGTCCATTAAAATCGGATCGGAAGGGATAAATTCCTCGACTATAAAATCTGGACTGGACTCTTTATACCAGTATGAATAGGAAGGGTCCCCATGATTTTTCAACTTGTCTGATTTATGAAGAATAAAGTTCAACGTCGAATCCAGCTTGGAGCTTTCAACGATGATCACTCCATATCCTTTGGCGGCATGACGGGGCTTGATCACGACGGTATCCGAGCCGATCTCGCCACGAATTCGGGAAGCGAGTTGATAATCGTATTTTTTCTCATACACTCCCCAATGCGGTCGATACGCTGCCAATTCGTTGTTCCTATCAAAAATATGATCGGTCTGCAACTTATCTCCATAGAGTGGAAGAAGCGCTGCATCAATGAAAACAATCGATGGGTACTGAGCTCTAATTCCCGCAGTCTGCCTGAGACTTCCGCTAGTGAAGTACATCATTCCTGTGTATGAATCCAGGTCATACGGGTCAGCCGGCTGTATTCCTTTATGGGACAATACATCAGAGTCAACCTGGAGATGGATGATGGGTTGGCTGATGATTGTAAACTTTTCATGATAAATCTGTTTAAGCTGTAAATCTCCAAGCCGTCTTCCTTCGGCCCACTTTGGCACATGAAATGAATCAAACCAATCACCCAGAAAATCTTTGACAAAGTCGGGATTCTCCTGATGTGTATGATAATAACCGGAAAGTTTGGAAATCCTCAACGGCTGCACTTCACAAACTTTGACCCCATCGTTAGCGTTATATTTAAAGTCGATCACAACTAAGCTCACATCAACAGGCGGTGCGCCAGTCAATAATGAAAATGCGAGGACATAAATCCATACAAAGATCTTTTTCATGCCTGTTTCCTAACGAATGCGATCAATTGCTTCCATTGCTTGTGTTTGACGAAACCTTGAACTGTCGATGCATCGAGATGGCTCTGGCGAGCAAAGTCATTGACCATTTCGGCATTCAGATTATTTCTGGAATCGGCCTTTTTCAAACTTCCGACCATGCCATCTTCAAAATTATTCCACGCCATCCCCTTGATATTCGCAAATGATGCTTTTAACTGGGGATGCGACATGACATAACCGAAAAAACGGAGCGGATGAACCTGCCCTATTCTATCCCCTGCTTTTTCCAACGCGCTTTTTTTAAAAAGAAGGCCGACTGCTGAAGTATTTCCCAACGTCGTCACGATGAATTGAATATCCTTAGCCTCTTGAGGGGTAAGCTGAGTGAAGTAATCTCGTTTTCCCTCTGCAGAGAACAACGGTATCGTCCAAAGCAGCGCGAAAATGATCCATTTTTTCATGAGATAAGTCCCTTCTATTTTAATGAAAAAACAGCTTAGAAGATTATTATTTTGCGCGCAAGATGCGCATTATTTTTGTATAAATTGATCAATGAGTGATTGGAGGGCTTCAACTTCCCGTTGGTGTTCTTTTTCCTGAGCCTCGTTTTCTTTGGAAAGAGCGAGAATATGCTTTTCCAATGATTGCTCAACTTCGCCTATCGAATACCACTTCTCTTCATCAAACTCCCTCTGCATCCTCGAAATTTTCTCGTTTGCAAGGAAAAGCTCCCGCCTTGTTTCAGTTAATACTTGGGATTTCTGTCTGAACTGCTCCCTCAACTGCCGATACTTCGCTTCCATTGGAGGATCATTTTCCACTTTTTCCAAAAGGTCCATGAGTTTGGCATTTTCATCTTTTAGCTGTTCGAGCTCATTGATCGATCTCTCATAATTGACACGAGCCGCATGCATCTCCTCAGTGGATAGGTCGACAAGCTTTTGAAATGAACGCACCTTGAATTTCAGGTTCTTGACCTCGTCCTTCGAGGCAGCAAGCTCTTCCTCGATCGCCTGCTTTCTTTCATCCACCTTCCAGAGATTTTCCAGCCGGCTTCTTGATTCAACCCCTAGCGACTCGATCTGAGTTTCCACCTCTTCAAAAGAAAGGGCTGTGATCAATAATGCCAATGAACTGGAAAAACTGATCCCGATCAGCCAAAATCTGTCCTCCAAAGGAATTTGATGATATTCATAGGAAAGGCAGCCCAATAGAAATAGGGTCATTCCTCCCCAGCCCCACAAGCGCCACCGCCAACAGACAGGCATCCCGATGAGCAGGCTTAAGGGAAGATAAAAGGGAACTTGTGCGTTCTTTACAGCAATGACAAATAGAGAAAACAGACAGATCAATGGACCGACAATTGCCCAAAGCTTCACCTGATAAGCGTGTTTATCACTTTTCATCGGTCCCAGACTTAAAACAGCTAAAAATGCATAAATATTACAGTTCGAGAGAGTAACGGTCAATCAGAGGTTTCACAATTGTGGAATTCACCTTCCAGGATTTGTAAGCACACTCAAAACGATGACTGGCAACAACCATGAGCCTCAATAAAACTCATGAATTAATCGGCATCCTGCTCGATAAAGTAGTCTTGTGCGCCCTGAAGCAGAAAAGAAGCGAGAGCCGGATCTCCATCGTAGCTCATCTCCACATTCATCTTCCCCTCTTCCGTAGGCTGGTCACAAGTGACAAGCACGTAACATGCATGTTTTTTTGCCAATTGTTTCCTGATTTCCTTATCAATGTGTTCGACCATGACTCCTTCACTAGAGAGAACATCTCCCAAACTTCGTGACAGTACATCATAGGGGATTTTTAGTTCCACTGTTTATTTAGAGTTGAAAATGCAAATATTTTTCCATTTCCATCCCCTTCTTTTCGAGTATCTTATAATTGTACTATGATAGTTTCACCTTCATAATTTTACTGAAATAATGTATACGTAAGATATGGTAGATCAATATTTATCCTATCTCGACTGGCTGGACCAGGAAAAAGACACCATCACTGAACAATTGATGGAATGGGCGAGCATTCATTCAGGTTCCGACCATATGGACGGGCTATCCCTCATGCGCAGCACCTTGATTGAAGCGTTCAAACCGCTGGAAGGCGAAATTGAGGAGATCGACCTCTCACCTCGTAAAATCATGAATAAGAGAGGTCATGTGATCCAAGAGCCTCTCGGCAAAGCCATTTCGATCGTGAAACGGCCGGACGCTAAAATCCAGATACTTCTGGGCGGCCATATGGACATCGCCTACTCAAAAAACCTCACATTAAAAAAGTGCGCGGTGAAGAAAAAGGATACGCTTGTGGGGCGGGGGACAGTCGATATGAAAGCCGGTCTCATGGTTCTTCTTTACGCATTGCAGAGTTTCGAAAAGAGCCCTTTTACTGACAATATCGGCTGGCAGGTGCTGATCACTCCTGACGAAGAAATCGGCTCCCCGGGTTCACAAACTCTGTGGAATAAATTTGCCGTGGGTAAAAAAATCGCCTTGCTTTTTGAACCCTCATACCCCGATGGAAACCTTGTGAGCGCACGAAAGGGGTCCTCTAATGTCACGATCAACATCTCCGGTAAATCCGCGCATGCCGGCCGCTCATTCCACGAAGGGGAGAACGCGATCCTGTCCGCTTCCCGCATTGCCCTGGCAGCGGAAAGCCTGAACGACCTTGCATCGGAGCTGACTGTCAATATCGGTTTTATCAATGGAGGCGGCCCCGTCAACATCGTCCCCGATTCAGCTTTGTTAAAACTCAATATCCGATGCCAAACACCGCAGGAAATGCAGCTGGCCCAGACAAAGCTCAAGGAAATCGTGAAAATTGAAAACAACCGGAACAATCTCCAGGTCACACTTTTTCAGGATTCCCTGCGGCCGCCCAAGATTTTCGACAAGCGCACCCGGACAGTGTTCGAATCTCTCAAACAGTCTGCCAAACATCTTGGGATTCATCTTGACTGGCGCGCATCAGGCGGGGTATGCGACGGAAACCTTCTGGCCAACCAAGGCTTGCTGACCATCGACACGTTAGGCGCTGTCGGAGGCGGCCTGCACACAGAAGAAGAATATGTGAAGTTGCAGAGCATCATTGACAGGTCAAAACTTACCGCGCGTTTCCTCATGCAGATTGCTGCCGGTGAAATTCAGATTCCATAAAGGAAGAAAACATGAAAGACGATCCACGAGTCATAGAAGCAAAAAAACTGTTGATGGAAGTTGTCAAAGAAAGGCAAGCGGACATCTCTGAAATCCGCCCTGCTGACCCTACTCTTGCAAAAAACTATCTGGAATTGATCGAACAGTGCGGCCGCGAACGTGGAGGGGCTCTTTGGTTTCCTTTTGTTGGAGCAGGGATAGGTAATGGCCCCTTTGTCAAGCTTCTGGATGGGAGTGTCAAGTATGACTTCATCAGTGGAATCGGTGTTCACCACTTTGGGCACAGCCACCCGGAAATCATCTCCAGCAGCATCGACGCTGCCATCAGCGATACCATCATGCAGGGACATCTGCAACAAAACGCCGACCAGATCGAACTGATCAATCTCCTAGTCAAAGAATCGGGGCTTGACCACTGTTTTTTATCGACGACAGGAGCGATGGCAAATGAAAATGGACTGAAGATCGCACTGCAGAAAAATGCTCCTGCCAACAGAGTATTAGCCTTTGAACGGGCCTTTTGCGGGCGCACCTGGGTTATGGCCCAGGTAACGGAAAAGCACGATGTCAGAGACGGGCTTCCCGTCAATCTTGGAGTGGACTATATCCCCTTTTACGATCCTGCCAGACCTGAAGAAAGCACACGCCGCGCAACTGAGGAATTGAAAAAATATCTCAAAAGATATCCAAAACAACATGCAGCCATGATCTGCGAGCTTATCCAGGGCGAAGGAGGATTTTATCCCGGATCGACGGAATTCTTTACAGAAATCATGTCTATACTCAAAGAGCATCATATCGCAGTCATCATAGACGAAGTGCAGACATTCGGGCGGACTTCCCGATTATTTGCCTTCCAACATTTTGGACTCGAAGAATTTGCCGACATCGTGACCATCGGAAAGCTTTCCCAAGTGTGCGCAACGCTTTACAAAACAGAATACAAACCGCGCCCCGGCCTTCTTTCTCAAACATTTACATCGAGCACTCAAGCGATCCATGCTGCCAAGGTCATCATCCACCTCATGATCAACCAGCAGTTTTTTGGAGAAGAGGGAAAAAACCATCAGGTCCATCAGCAGTTTGTCAAACGCTTCGAAGAGATCCGCAAGAGAAGCCCGGAGCTTATCAAAGGTCCATACGGCATTGGGGCGATGATCGCATTCACTCCTTTAGGTGGAGAGGCTGTCCGCGTGAAGACGTTTGTCGACCGCCTCTACCAGGCCGGGGTGCTCAGCTTCATCTGTGGGAAAGAGCCTACCCGCACGCGATTTCTTCCGCCTGTCGGCGCCATTACAGAACAAGATATCGATAATGTTTGCATCATATTAGAAGAGACGCTCAAATGTTCGTGATCCGTCCGGCACAATTGACAGATGTTGAGACCTTGAAGCAGTTTGCAGAAAGTACGGCGCTTGGAATGATCAGCCTTCCCAAAGCTTCAACTCTCCTGAAAAACAAAATCGCGTTTTCTCGCTCGAGTTTTGAAAAAAAAGTCCAGGTACCCGGCGATGAGATCTATTGTTTTGTCCTGGAGAATCTGGATACCGGAGAAGTGATCGGCTGTTGCGCAATTTACGCGAAAACAGGGGTTAAGGAACCGATCTGCGTTTACCGGTTAGCGGTAAGTTACCCATTATCAAAAACGCTTCCAGTGCCCGGACAGATCACAATTTTAAAACCGATGAAGTTTTCCGACGGCCCGGCTGAGCTCAGCATGCTCTTTTTAAAGAAGGAATGGAGGAAGGGGCGGTTAGGCGAACTTCTTTCTCTCAGCCGTTTCTTATTCATCGCCGATCAGCGACATCGCGTTGAGCCTACCATCTGCGCCCGGCTTAGGGGGGTGATCGATGAGGAGAAGAACACTTCTCCATTTTGGGATGGAGTAGGCAGACATTTTGTCGACATCGATTTTTCCAAGGTTTGTCAGCTGCAGCAAGAAGATTATCCCTATATTGAGGAATTTCTTCCTCAGTATCCAATCTATACGCACCTGCTGAGGAAACGTGTCCAGGAGACAATCGGCCGGATCCATCAAACCACTCGACCAGCGCTTCGCATGCTGAAAAATGAAGGAATGTCGCTATCTTCGGATATCGACCTCTTCGACGGAGGGCCCATTCTGCAAGGGAATGTCTCCACGATCCGCTCTGTCAAAAACAGCCGTCGGATGGAGGTAGCCGTAGGAACTACTGACCCCGACTCCCCTCTATACTTAATCAGCAATTGCAGTCTGGAATACAGGTGTTGTGCTGCTCCCCTTACCATTGAAGGAGCTAATGCCGTGATCATTTCGCCCGCTACAGCAAAAGCCCTCCAAGTCATTTCTGGAGACCCTGTCCGTTTCGTCCGCATGTAGAAAAATTGAATATTTTAGGTATTCCCGTCAACGCAGATCAATTAAACATCATTGCGCTTCTGCCCGTCTTTTCCGATAGCCTGCCAAGCCTGCAAAAGCAAGGAAAAATCCAAGGATCAGGTAAGTGGAGGGCTCAGGTATTGCCGCGGTTGTATTAGAGGCAATTGTACCTTTTTTATTACCTTTATCCCCTAATCCAGACGCTTCCAATGCCGAATAGTAGCGGTCGTCTGGATCCCAGGAGTAGCTTGTGAAATTGAACATGGACGCGTCGATCGGATTCGCTGCAGTCACTTCCAGCACCACGCTGTCACCACCGTAAAAACGCTGTTGCTTGGCCTCGGGAAAATGAACGCGGATATCGTACAAGCCGCCATTTGAGACATAAAAGGAATTGTATCCTGTCGAAACACTGGGCTCTGTATTTGAATCTCCACCGACCGTTTTAAATTTGAGTTGATTCACGTTCAGGTTGTAGTCGAAATTTAAATACCAATACCGAACATAGGAATCTGAGTCTAAGTTAAATGGATTTAATTCGATATTCAATGTATTGGAATCAACGGAATAGATTGAGACAGTCGCCCAGGGAGAACCAGAACTTGGGGATACCCCATCAATGCTCTGATCGAATGAAAACACATCTGCCAATAAATTGCCCACTGCAAGCATTAATAGAGCAATACAATAAATCTGAACTTTGAACATCATTTACCCATCTCTAATTCTTTCTTGAAGATAGCATAGATAGTTAAATTTTCAAACAATACCGATAATTCAGCTTCACAGGATCACAAGCGGCAGGATAAGTAAGATATACTGCGGTGAGTTCATCATTTCGGATCCTTGTTGAATGCCAGAATTTTGAAGGATAATCATCCTGCCGCCGCAGGCGATCCTGCTTATCATGTTATTAATTTTCGATCAGGAACCTATCTCATTAAAAAGATTTGTAAACACCCTCATAGACTAATACGGGATTTTTTTAAAAAAACCACCCTGTTTATTAAATATAAAAAACCATAAAATATTAATTATAAACATTTTAATAATAAAATAGAGGTTATATGTCATCACCTATCAATGATGTTAATACACAGTTTGAACAAGCTGTTAATTTTTTCAAGAACGGTAAATATCAAAATGCTAAAGCGACTTTTGAGCAGTGCCTTCGACGAAATCCTGATGCGGTGATCCGGTTGCGTATCAACCAATGGCTGTGTCAATGCAACACAGAGCTTTCCTGGAACTCTCAAGCATCCCAAGGGACAAAAGATCATCTGGAAGCCATGTTCACTTCCGCGGTAACCTATCGATCACTTGGAAACCATGAACACGCTCTTGGTCTAATCCAAAAGATCATCAAAGACTCGTCTAATCTTGATATCTCTTTAGCAATAAAAACCCATCAATTGATGAGAACTCTTTACGAAGAAATGGGGCTATGGAGAGAGGCTGTGGAAACGGTGCAAAAAATATACGATCTCATTGAGAAACAAAAAGTTGGAGTTGTTTTCTGTTAACACAGATAGGTGGCAAAAGGCTTATAGCGATCATGTTTCAAAATTATATTTTCAGACGAGGAGGTACTCGGAATTTCTATCAGACAAGGTCAGCGACGAAGCAGTTCAACTCGAATGAGTTGGACGATGCAGGCGGGTAGAAATTCAGAGGCAAGCCGACGAAGCGTGAAGCTTAATTTTGAAACATGATCGGTATAAATGTACCTTAGCTGTCAATTAAAGCAGCATTTATTTTATGAACCTATCCGTAAATTCATGGAGAACACATGTCGGCATCTACATCGGACATTCAAACACTATTCAAGACAGCAGTCGGCTTTCACCAAAGTCACAAATTTGCCGAAGCAAGAGCATTATTTGAACAGTGCCTGCCAGAAGCCACAGAAGCTGTCATGCGTCTGAAAATCCACAACTTCCTTGGTCAATGCTGTTTTGCAATGGGTGAAGCAGCATTGTCATTCTCACATTTTAAAGCAGCAGTAACAATCAACGAACAAAGTGAAGAGGGACGATTGATTACCGGCTTTTGTCTGAATTGGTTAGGACAAACGGACGCCGCTCTTGCCCTTGCAAACAAGGTCGTCACCCAGAACCCCCATTGTGATAAAGCCTATTTTTTGATGCGAGCTGTCTACCAAAAATTGGGTGACGACGAAAAAGTTAAAGAAACGGAAGAAAAGTTTGCGGCAGTCATTAGGAAACGGGAAAAAAAGTTTGCACGTCAATCGTGGGACCTCCTTCCGAACAACGTGAACAGAGTATCGCTGGAACCTTATTTGGTCCCAGCAAGTGAGACGGAGAGAGTCAAAGAGGTCCTATTCAGAAATGGATGTTTAGATACTTCCCTTGGAAGATTTATGGAGGGCTTTGAAGATTTCCAGAAGCTTCTGAAATTCGCTCCCGATCATTATAAGGCGATGTACGGAGCGGGCCGCTGTCTATTTGAACTTGATCGAAAAGAAGAAGCAAAACAATTTTTAGAAGAGGCCCTGAGACTTAATCCCGAATTCAAGCAAGCAAAAGTCCTTTTGGAAAAAATTAAGGGCAAAAAATCCTGATCGTTGTAGTATCTTTCTCCAAAAACGGAGGTATGCAGTGTTCAGGTTTTTATTCATCTTGCTAGTATTATGTGCCGGTGTTAACGGACACCAGCCCAATCCCTATCGCCTCGAAGATAAGTACCTCATCAATGTCCCTGTCCTGCACGTCCATGAGGAATGTTCGGAAAAATCTTCCTATTGCACCGAAAGCATCTATGGACACCCCGTCGCTATCGTCGAACGTCTCAACAACGGATGGGTAAAAATCGAAACGGAGGACAACTACCAGGGATATGCCAAACTCGCTAATCTGATCATCGATCAACCGATTTGGCGTACGAGTAAAAACTTATGCAGAATTTCTTCTGTCTGCGGGCTTATCTATCCTATTGCCGATACGGAAAAGCCAGCACTGTTGAGACTCCCCTACGGAGCTTATGTGGAGCTTGTCGAAGACTACGACTCCAATGCAGACAGATGGTTGGAAGTAAAACTCATCGATGGAAGCCTCGCCTGGGTGCAAAGGGGGGATGTCGAGAAACCCACGCTTCTTACGCTTGATGAAATGCTGTCCCTTTCCACAAAATTTCTTCAAAGACCCTATATCTGGGGTGGGAAGTCCTCTGAAGGATTCGACTGCACAGGGTTCGTTCAAACGTTGGTCGCTCAAATGGGAGTGCTGCTCCCCAGAGACAGCAGACCGCAAGCGGCATCGGAAAAATTATATGCTGTGGAACTCGATGAACTCGAACCCGGAGACCTCCTCTTTTTCGGCGTTTCCCGTATCACACACGCAGGCTTATACACAGGGAATCATACATTCATCCATTCCGGCGTTGGTGAGAACCGTCCCCGAATAGATTATTCAACCCTGGAAGCCTACGCAGAAAAATTCCAGGCAGCCCGCCGTGTGAAACAGCCTGTTTTTGAAGCGGAGATCCGGGAAATTGATCAAGAAATTGAGCAAAAAATGCTCTATTCCTGGAAACCAAACAACCCTGTTCCTCTCTCCGACCTCAGATACATCACCTTAAAACACTGGGGATTTGACTATTGCGTCCACGATGGGGAGCTAGTCGTTCACAAGGATGTCGCTCGTGAAGTCGTCGAAATCTTTGAAGAGCTCTACGACCATCGTTATCCCATTGAAAAAATGCTGTTGATCGATGCCTATCTGGCAGATGACGATCTATCATGCCAGGACAATAACACTTCCTGTTTTTGCTCTCGTCCCATCACAAACGGCAAGGAGTGGTCTGACCATAGTTATGGGCTGGCGATCGACATCAACCCTCTGCTGAACCCCTATAAAAACGGGAACCAACCAGAGCCTCACAAGGACCACTTTCTGGATCGCGCCTTGCAATGTCGAGGGTTGATCAATGAGGATGATGCTTGTTATCAGGCATTTACGCGAAGAGGATGGAAATGGGGCGGCAATTGGCAGGAATCCCGCGGATATATTGACTATCAGCACTTTTACAAGAACTAGGAGAAGCCTTATGTATTCGTCAGACTCAACTTCGCCAAATATGCAAACCAGATATCAAATAGCTGTGAACCTGTATAATGGAGGCTGGTTTCCACCTGCAAGAGCTGAATTTGAAACATGCCTCAAAACAGCGACAAACCCCTTCATGCGCCTGAAAATTCACAGTTCCCTCGGCCAATGTTGCGCCGCAATGAGACAAAGTGACCTGTCGCGCTCCCATTTTGAAGCTGCAGTCAAAATCAATGAGACAAGCCAAGATGGTCAACTGATCACCGCATTCTGTTTTAGCAGACTCGGTAAATCTGACCAAGCTCTGGCTATTGCTGCAAAGATCATTAAGACCGATCCTTATTGCAAGAGAGCCTATCAATTAATTAGTGCTGCTTATCAACAAATGGGGAATCAAGAGAAAGTTAAAGAAACTCAAAGAAGATTTGCAGATGCGATGCATAAGCAGACACTTATGCTCTTGTCCAAAATTACGGTAAACGTTGAATCTATCGAGTTCGAACAGGTGAACGACCCAGAGTGTGAGCGAAAGAACTTACTTGCTAAAGCTATTTTCCATTTATCAATAAAAAAATATGAAGAAGCTCTATTTGAATCATTCCACCTCTTAACATTGGTTCCCCATCATCATGAAGCCATGTATGTTGCAGCTTGCTGTTTGAAAGAGCTCAACCACGAAAAAGATGCGAAAGTGTTCGTGACAGAAGCTTTAAAGTTAAAGCCGGACTACCGTGAAGCAAAAAAACTCCTCGAACAACTCACAAATACATAGATTATTGATCGTTTGATAGATACAACACATCAATCAAATTAAGACATCCCTTACACTGAGCCATTGAATTTTATCGAATAAAGAGCAATGATGTGGCCAAATGATTAGGTCCATCAATCCAGCTACAAAAGAGACGCTCTGGGAAGGGCGATCCGCCGGTCAAGAGGAAGTTGACGCAGCTGTCAATCGAGCAAGCCGGACCTTCCCTTCCTGGAGCCGCACAACCCTCTCTGAACGGGAGACAGTTGTCAGACACTTCGGCGATCTGCTCGAAAAAAACAACGATCACATTGCTTTGACCATTTCCCAGGAGATGGGAAAGCCCCTGTGGGAATCGAAATCTGAAGTGGGCGCAATGATCGGCAAAGTTGAAACGTCCATTGCCGCGCAAAAGGAGCGCTGCCCTGAAAAGATCTCAGACTCGGATCAGCTCCGCTCCTGTACCCGCCACAAACCTTTGGGGGTCTGCGCCGTTTTCGGCCCCTATAATTTTCCGGGACATCTGCCCAACGGTCACATCATTCCCGCTCTGTTAGCCGGAAACACTATCGTTCTCAAGCCAAGCGAGCTCACACCCCTCGTCTCAGAAAAGATCGTTGATCTCTGGAGAGAAACCGGCCTGCCTGAAGGTGTGGTCAACCTCGTTCAGGGAGACGCAGAGACGGGTCAACTATTGGCTGGGCATCCGCTCATCAACGCCCTGTTTTTTACCGGCAGCTGGCGTACGGGGAAAATCCTTGCAAAGCAATTCGGTTCACATCCTGATAAACTCCTCGCTCTTGAGATGGGAGGGAACAACCCTCTTGTCCTGGGAGAGATCAGTGACGTCGACGCCGCTGCCTATGCCATCATCCAGTCTGCCTACCTCACTTCCGGTCAACGATGCACGTGCGCGAGACGATTGATCATCCAGGAAAAACATCAACCTGTGATCGACCGTCTGCTGGAATGGATCCCAAAACTGAAGCTTGGGCCCTACGATTCTTCCCCTGAGCCGTTCATGGGGCCGGTCGTTTCCGACCAAGCAGCTGAAGGCATCCTAAAAGCGCAATCGGAATTGATCGATCGCGGAGCAACACCTCTTCTATCATGTACAAGGACCTCCTCCGAAATTCCCTTGATCACACCCGGACTCCTCGACGTCACTTCGTTAACCGAAATTCCCGACCATGAGATTTTCGGCCCTCTGCTGCAGATCATCCGTGTCAACGACTTTGATTCTTCCATCCAGGAGGCCAACCACACAGCCTTCGGACTTGCCGCCTCTCTCTTGTCGGAATCAGCAAAGGAGTACGACCGTTTTTTCAACTCCATACGCGCAGGAGTGATCAATTGGAACCGTCCGACAACCGGCGCCTCGGGATCGGCCCCCTTCGGCGGGGTCGGCCATAGCGGCAACTACCGTCCAAGTGCTTACTACGCGGCAGACTACTGCAATTATCCCGTCGCCTCCCTTGAAAGCGCGACGTTAACGTTACCGGAATCTTTTAGCCCAGGAATACCTAAATGACCTCAACCGCTTTCGAAGTCAATGTAGACGGCCTCATCGGGCCCACTCATACCTATGCCGGACTATCATCCGGCAATCTGGCATCGCAGGAGAACGGAGGCAGCACGTCAAACCCTCGAGAGGCGGCCCTTGAAGGATTGAATAAAATGAAAATGATGGCCGATTACGGCTACCGGCAAATCGTCCTCCCCCCGCATGAGCGCCCTCACCTGCCAACATTAAGGGCCCTGGGGTACACCGGAGCAGATAACCGCATCCCCGGAAAAGTCTTCAAAGACAACCCCAAGCTTCTTTACCAATATTCATCTGCCGCTCCTATGTTCGCGGCCAATGCCGCCTCAGCGACCCCGTCGATCGACGCGCAGGACAACCGCGTCCACATCACGCCTGCAAATAAAGCAACGGCGCCCCACAGGACCATCGAGGCGGAAACGACATCACGCCTTCTGAAAGCCATTTTTCCAAGCACGACCTTTTTTACCCACCATCCCCCTCTACCTTACCACCCCCACTTTCTTGATGAAGGTTCTGCCAATCACATCCGATTCTATACCGATGTACGCTATGTGGGCGTCCACCTGTTTTCCTATGGTAAAGTCGGCAACATGGGAGACCATTACCCCGAACGGAAATACCCTCCCAGACAAACCTTGGAAGCGCAACAGGCAATCGTCCGATCCCACCGTCTGGACAGTTCCCAGGTTGTCTATGCCATGCAAACGACTGAAGCGTTGAACCATGGGGTTTTTCACAATGATATTATTTCAATGGGATGCCACGACTTGTTTATCTATCATGAACTTGCCTTCAGAGATTCTGACATTGTCATTCCTGAACTTCAGGAAAAATTTACCGACGTATGCGGACAGCCATTGCGGTTGCTTGAGGTATCCAACAAAGAAATTTCTCTTACAGAAGCCGTAAAGTCCTATTTCTTCAACTCGGAAATGATCAAACTTCCAGACAGCGGATTTGTCCTCTTCTGTCCCGAGCAGTGCCGCACTCATCGCAACGTCCACCAATTTCTTGAACAGCATCTCAAAGATCCCGACAGCCCTCTCTCTGATGTCCATTACATCCCCTTATCGCAATCAATGCGCAATGGAGGAGGCCCCGCATGCTTGCGCTTTCCCATTATCCTCACGGAATCAGAAATTAACGAGGTCCATCCCAACATTTTCCTCACTGACAAGCTTTATGGCTATCTCTCAGAATGGATAACGACCTATTACAGAGACTCACTAAAGCTGGAAGATTTAGCAGATCCCGCCCTTGTTGATGAAACACAAGAAGCCTTGAACAAACTGACACAGATCCTTGACCTCGGCCACATCTACGATTTTCAGCGATGAACCTGATTGAAGACCTGAAAACAGCAGTGCGTGGCGATGTTCTGGACGATCCCGTCAGTCGAAGCATCTATAGTGTCGATGCCTCTATCTATGAAGTCGCCCCTAAAGTGATCGTTGTTCCCAAAGACACAGACGATATTCTGTCGATCGTAAAAATCGCGGCATCTCATAAGGTCCCCATCACGCCAAGGGGGGCTGCGACCGGGATCACAGGAGGATGCCTGGGTTCAGGAATTATTCTCGATCTTGCGCGCTATCTGAACCGGATCATAAAAATCAACACAGAGCAAGGCTACGCCGTATGTGAACCGGGCGTTGTGCAGGACAGGCTCAATGACGCGCTCCGACCAACTGGACACCGGTTAGGGCCGGACACATCGACAGGCAACAGGGCAACATTGGGAGGGATGCTTGCGAACAATGCCGCCGGCGCCCGCTCCCTGAAGTATGGCAGAATGATCGACCACGTCATCGAAGTGGAGATGGTCCTGGCATCCGGCGAGATCATTACCATCGGCCCCGACACTTCGATCCATCACCCGATCGTCCAGCAGATCTGGCAGCTGCGCGACCAGAACAAACAAGAGATTATTGATCGGTTCCCTCAAATTCCCCGAAGAGTCTCAGGATACAATTTAGATGCTTTATTGGGAGAAGGCGCCCCGAACCTTTGCCCATTGATCGTAGGATCTGAAGGAACTCTTGGAATCGTCACCAAAATCAAAGTCGCAATTGCGCCTCTGCCCAAGCAAACCGTCTTGTCCGTGATCCATTTTGAGAAAATGATCGAAGGGCTGGAGCATGTGAAAAGAATCCTGGCCATGCGACCCATTTCCCTTGAGATGATCGACCGCGATATTCTGCAAGCAGGCCGTTCATCTCCAACGCTGAAAGACAAGCTCGACTGGCTTCAAGGCGATCCCGAAATGGTGCTGGTGGCAGAATTTGAAGGGGAAAATGCCGAAAAGATCGATACACTGTTCGAACAACCGATCGGCTATGCGCAAGTCACCCTTAATACTCCCGAACATCAGGAACATGTCTGGCTGGTTCGCAAAGCAGGACTCGGCCTTCTTCTATCCAAACGAAGCTACAGCCGCGCGATCGCATTTATCGAAGACATCTCGGTAGCTCCTGAAAACCTGGCCCCGTTCATGAAGGAGTTCCTCGCCTATCTAGATAGAAAGGGCAAGAAAGCCGGCATCTATGGCCATGCGGGGTCCGGATGCCTCCATATCCGCCCCTATATCGATCTCCGTGATCCTGAGGAATGCCGGACCATGCAGCAAATGCTCGAAGACGTCGCCGATCTCGTCATGCGCTATGGAGGCTCGCTCAGCGGAGAACACGGTGACGGACTGGTCCGCTCCTGGCTCAACCCCAAGCTCTACGGAGCAACGATCGACACGTTGTTTAAAAAGATCAAAGGGATCTTCGATCCCGACCACTTGATGAATCCTGGAAAAATTGTCGATGCACCACCATTCCTGGAAAATCTCAGGCAAGCGCCCGTCAAGCAGATAGAGACCTTTCTGGACTTTTCCAAAGAAGGTGGTTTCGAACTATCCGCCGACCTTTGCAACGGCAACGCCCAATGCAGGAAGATGGAAGGGACGATGTGCCCCTCTTTCCAGGCGACAGGCCGCGAGTACGATTCAACTCGTGGAAGGGCGCAAACCCTGCGGTCGGTGCTCAACGGATCGCTGCCAGTCGAACAATTAGCTGCTAAAGAGCTGCACGATGTTCTCGACCTCTGCCTCCAATGCAAGGGATGTAAATCGGAGTGCCCCTCTCAAGTGGATATGGCCAAAATGAAGGCGGAAATACTACATCAATACCAAGAGGTCCATGGGACCACCCTTCGCGACAAGCTTTTTGGCCACATTGGACAAATCAACCGGCTCGCCTCCCCTATTGCCCGTCTCTTCAACGCAATGGGGAAAACTGCACTCTCTGCCAAGCTCATGAATAAAATCGGCATCTCAACCAAACGTACCCTCCCTCAACTGACAAACGAGAGATTTTCCCGCTGGTTGAAAATGCAGCCCGTTCAGGAAGGTTCCCAGGTGGTCCTTTTCAACGATACGTTCAACGAGTTTAATTGCCCTGAAGTGGGAATCGCGGCTGTCAAAGTGTTAAACCACATGGGGTACCAAGTCATCTCCCCTCCCTGGACCTGCTGCGGACGCACCTTGATCTCCAAAGGGTTATTGAAACCAGCGCAAAAAAAAGCGCGGAAACTTGTTGAGATCCTGCTCCCCTACGCTAAAAAACGCATTCCGATCATTGGACTTGAGCCCAGCTGCCTCCTCACCATCAAAGATGATTTCCAAAGCCTCTTGGGTTATGACGATCCCGATCTACAAACGGTCAACGCGATGTGCCAAACGTTTGACCAATTTATCGCGTCTCATGATTCACTTCCGTTCGAAAGATCTGGAAAACCCGTCAGCCTGCATGGCCACTGTCATCAAAAAGCTTTAGTGGGAACCCAACATGCGCTCAAGGTGTTGGGAACGATTGCGAAACCAAGAGAGATCCCCACCGGCTGCTGTGGAATGGCAGGTTCCTTTGGTTATGAGCAGGAACACTATAAGCTATCCATGAAGATCGGTGAATTGAAGCTTTTCCCTTCTATTCGAGAGACAGACGACCCTATCATCGCCGACGGCTTTTCCTGCCGCTGCCAGATCGAGCACGGAACCGGAAGAAAAGCCCTGCATTTAGCGGAATATCTGCTGCATTACATTCATTAATCAGAAAAATTTTCCCTTTTTAAAATTATATTTCCACGTTTAATCGCCATACAATACCGAATAAGGTTAAAATAATATTAGGTAATGCCTATACCATTTAATGGCGATTTTATGACTGTTAATGTAAGAGAAAAAATCAGTTTTTTTGAAAATATTTCAACTGAACACAAGGCTAAAGAATCAGGATCAAAAACTACCCAAAAGGCAGTCGTTGCTGACCAGGACAAGCAAACAACTGTTAGAAAAGTTCGTCGATCAGCTCGAGGGTGGTTTGATACTTTCAGGATCCAGTATTGTCACGATTCCTCAACAACTTACATTGTTAAAAGAGGAGCCGATATCAGCGATGCGCTGCAAGAAAAAATCGAAAAAACTGAGAAAGTCTCCATCAGTTCCAGGATTCGATCCAATAAAACTCACAGAAAAACTGAAACTCGATATAAAAGGATCACCCGTGGGTTCGTCATCAGACATGGCAGATTGATGAAGCCCTATATTCACCAGGGGAAAATAGAATATTACGACACTGGAATAAGAAAAAGCTGTCTGAAAGCATTGCTGGCCCACATCGAAGTGACAGATATTGCCCAAACAAAAGTTTTCCACGTCATCGGACGAAGACGGAAAGAAAACGCAACATTTTATCTCTTTCCCGGCCATGCTGGCTCCAAAAGGATAAGAATGATCCATTTAGGCCCGGCAATTGCGAGGGGAAGCGTAGGAAAGGTGCATAGGGTCTGGGATATTAATAAAAATAAAATAAGGGTGATAAAAAAATCCTATCGGGAAGATGCTGAAAATGTCCTTCAGCAAAGCACATCAATTGATTTCGAATCTAAATTGCTCAAAAAAATCAATCCAAGAGGCAAAGCTGTGGGCTTGCAAAGAGCGCCTTTTATCGTTTTTCGTATGAATTCCAAATCGGAATCTTATGTCGGATTACTGACACCAAGATATGATTCGGATTTAGGTTCTGCATTGTCCAATGTCGACAATAGTGGAAAAGGAAACAATGAAAAAGTGACTTTTACGCCCGAACAAATTGTTCACGGAGCGACGCAATTATTTAGGGGCGTTAGAAGGCTTAATGAACTAGAGATTATCAATGCTGACATAAAGTCCTCGAATATTTTAATCAAAATCATTGAAGGCAATAAATATTTGGTCCATATAGGCGACTTTGATCAGGCAGTGGAAATAACTGAAGACTATTTCGAAACCGAACAATTTTATTCAGACCCTAGTGGAGGGTCTTCAATAGATTCATTAAGCTATCATTCTCAAGTTTGGATTGAAAGAACCGCACAAGCGATCACAGAACATCAAAAGGCGCTTGCGATGACTTCCTCAGACAGGAAAGCTGAAGCCAGGAGGTTAAGGACTGAAAAAGCGCCGCCTGAAATCATCAAAATCTATCGATCAGATTCACGCAGCTTGAGCAAACGACTTGGACTTCTCAAGGGATCGTTCAGACAACAAACTTTAGACATCCATACACGTTCAGCTGCACATATCGTCTATCAAATGCTCAATTCACAGCTTAACCGCGATATAGACGATGTAGACTTCGATCAACTGTCTGAAAAGTATGAAAATGATGACAGTCTTTCTCCTGCTGAAAAGAAATCGGCCGAAAATTTAATTGCACTGTGCAGGAGGTGCCTGACAGAAATTCAAGAGCCGCCTCTCCATGTCACAACGAAGAACCTTTATCAGCCTATCGGTCTTACATGCGAAGATTGTTTGGATTGGGTTAATGAAGCAGCGACTTAATCGATGCATAGGCAGAATCTAACTCTTCAACCTCATTTAAGAAATCGTTCAGGTCGTTTTTGTCGGTGAAAAATGAGAACATGCACTGCCAGAAGACCTCTTGATCATTTTCAATCATCGCCTGTCGTCCCCGTCTGAGGAAAATCATCGAGGATTTGACATCAACTTTCTCGGCATCTCCGATTTTCATCAAGATGCGCAGAAGTTGTTTAAGCACATCATCAAGCTGGTCTCTGTTTTGTTTAACCATGTAGTCGATCCCGCCGGAACCGATTTTCTTGCCGCCTGTGTAAATAGAGGTCAGCATAAAAGCAAGCTTGACCATTAAACGGATCAGTTCTTTGATCAACCTGTCCCCTTGTAGTTCCTTTTCCTCCTCTTCCTCTCTTTTTTCTCTTTTGATAGGAGAAAAGAAAGCAAACAATGAAAAAGGAACGAGGTCGAATATTTTAAGCTCTTTTGCCGATTGCGCCTGCAGCTGTCCTGCATAAGACTCATCCATTGTCCAGGCTTTTCCATCCCCTCTGTCAGCGATCATCCTTCCCATCATGGCGCCGCCAAATAGGATTGAACTGAACAAACGGAAGATCGATTCAGATCCCGAACGGTTAACGACCGGATGATTAGAGGGTACTCCGATCTGCTGTGCGAGTAAAACGATCATATCTGTCATTTTCCCTGCAAGCTGCTGTGTCTTCGCGCCAAGCATCCCTTTCATTGCACCGGCAGAGAATAGCATTTGGTTGCTTACCATCAACTGCATCAAGCGAGCCTGTTCACCGGTGTTGAGAGAAACACCCTGGCTCATCCCTTGGAGCATGGTTAATTGTGTCAGCAGCATCTCCTTGCCTTCAATGTTTCCCGAAGAGCTGGATTTCAGCATGGCGATTACCTGTTCAACTGAACGCTGCATCCCTCCTTGTAGTTTTGCCATAGCGTCTTCGAGAGTCTTCACAGGAATCGTCTCTGCTCCAAGATATTTTTTGGGAATTAATTTAAGGGAAGCAAGCTGCTCTATTAGGGACTGGTTCTGGTCCACCATAACCTTTCCTTCACCATTACCGCCGCTCGCAATCAGTTGACCGATCTGTTGGGCCAATGTTTGCAAACTTTCACCATTCTGTCCCATTTGCAGTTGCTGCATTAACGCTTGGAGCAGTGCTTTTAACTCTGGGGAAATATTCGGCAATAGCGCCATTTGATTGATGAGGAGTAAAAGCTCATTGGCAAGCTGGGCCAGCATTTTTGAATAATCTGCTGGAAAGGAGGGGTCTCCGCTGTTCACTGTTGAAAGAGCAAGCGGAAGGGTCTTCTCAAGGGATTTGATAAAATTTTGTGGATTGACCAGCTCTCCATCTGCCTTTGCTTGTCGGCTTAGCGATGCAATTTGCGACTGTGTGGAAGACTTTAAATTTTTTGAGATATCATTAGATTTGGGAAGATCATATTTTCTTTGGATCTGTTTGATGACATCTTTGATTTTCTGGATCGAGGAGCCTCGTTGATAGTCGCGCGGGCGTGAAATTTCCACCCTGGGCCTTTGGCTTCGGCTGTTCCACACACCACGTCCCCTTGAGCGCATACTGCGATAGCCTGATCCGGAGCTTCGTCTGCTGTAGTCCAGCCTTGTACTGTCATAAGTGTAATCGTCTTTGACTGTTTTAACAATTGTTGAGGTTTTTGCCGGGGCTGATTCTTCAGCAGGAGTTTTGATCGCCGGAACTGTTGTTTCTGTCTTTGCCACCTGTGAGATTTGGGAGATGTCGATATCCATTTAAGAACCCTCTTAAGTCATAATACCTTATTATTATTATAGCATATTTTTCAAAAATCAGCAATTAAGGGCTCTACTGACGCTTTTCTTTTAGAACATTAATTATTTCAACGATAAGAACGATACAACGATATGAACGATATGAGAAGCTAAATGAATTTAAAGAAATACTCTAAAAAGATTCTACAATTTCGTTGCTTTGTAATCGTTTCCACTCCAATTTTCTTCTACGAAAGTTGACAATCAAACCTACAGGAAGACCGGATACCTTTAGATAATTAAACAATTGAGCTTGATGCTCACTAATCAATTTCTCACAACACTTTAGTTCAACAATTACGGATTCGTTAACAACCAAGTCTGCGACATATCGTCCAATCACCTTACCTCTAAAAATGACATTGTATGGGTGTTCTACTTGGACGCGTAAACCTTTATCATTCATCGCCATTAGAAGAGCATTTTTATATACTTTTTCCAAAAAGCCAGGTCCAAGCTCCCTCATTACTTCAAATCAACAACTTAATATTTTACCTGTCAATTCTGAGTAAGGAAACTCCTGTTCTTCTTTTATCGTTCCTATCGTTGTATCGTTCATATCGTTAAGAATGCCGTTTTCATCTTTACTCATCATATAAATTTCAGGTTGATTAAACATCGAAGTGAAAAATATATCAAATGAATCAATTCTCGTATTCGGCAAAATCTATAGCAGGCTAACGAAAGCCTCCATCGTTTTAGAAAACGGCAGCCCCTTTTGACGAACTGCTGCAATGGAGTAAGGAATCTCAGGTATCCCCGTCCGCACTTTTTTCATTGAAAGATCATCCTTCATGAAATCCGGTAGAAGACCGGGCCCCAACCCCTGCTTGACAAATTCCTCGACCATTCCCCATCCAGAGAGCTCTTCCAGGACTTTAATCTCAGGACACTTTCCACGAATCACCTCCATCTCAGGGCTGTCAACATGATCGACATAGATCCCCTCTTCCCAATCTAAACAACACTCAGGGTGCTTGTAGACATAAAATTCCCCCGATTTAATCCTGTGCTTTTCAAAAGACTGAAAGCGCTCTCCATCGACCACGATCGCGAAGTCCACCTTTCCACTCGAGAGCTGATCAAGAATAAACCGGATGCTCCCCCTTCGGAAATTCACCTTCAGCAAGGGGTACTCCTGCCGACACTTGAGCAAAGCCTTCGGAATTAACGCGCGCGCAATACTGTTCGTACAGGCAAACGTGATGGACCCCGCCACCTGCCCGGACAAAGAGTTCAGTTCCTCCTGCATCACCTCGATTTCGGAAAATATCCGCCGGGCGTGCGAAAACGCCAAACGCCCCTCTTCGGTTAGAATAAAGCGGTTCTTCTGATGCGTGATCAAGGAAAAACCCAGGTCGCGCTCCAGCTTCTTGATCCCCTGGCTTAACGCCGATTGAGAAACATAGTTGGCCTTGGCCGCCTCGGTCACACTTCCTAAACGGGACGCATCATAAAAAAAACGTAAATGTACCAGATTAAACATAAGCTGTACTTCTTATTATAATCATTATATTTAATTTTTCTAATTATTTCAAACCAACTATACTTCAGAGCGTAAAAAGGAGTTTTACTATGTTTAAAAAGTTGTTCATTCTATCCATTATTATTTGCGGAGCATTCCAGCTTCCCGCATCTGCTGAAGAGCAGGCCCCTCTTTTTCTTCTTTATTTTGACATTAACAAGACCATCATCGCAGAAGATGCCACATCCGACAAATCCCTTGAGTACATTGTCACGCACCAGCTTGCTGAAAGATGCGTTCATCAATGGGATCCCTGCCATGCCCCGATGAGCTACTACGACTACGTGAAAACGGTGCTCGTCCCCGGTCCGAAAACAAAAGAAAATAAGAGAAAGAGAAACCTCATCTTAAACCAATTCATCAAAACGTTGGAAACCTCCAATTATCCGCAAAAAAACGAGATGATCGCGCTTTACAATGAATGCATCAAAAAAATGGAAGGTAAATATCTCATCCCCTCCTTTGTGAAACTGTTGCAAACGTTGAAGGAGCAGGAAGTCGCCTTCAGAATTATCCTGCGTACCTATGGAAGTGATATCCGCACGGGAAAAATCACACAGAAAATTGAAAAAATCTTAGATGGAGAACGGTTCACTTATCAGGGAAATTTTCAGTCTGGCAACTTAAAGATAAAAGGTCTTAAGACCATGAAAAAGACCGATGAGATCTACCGATTCTTCCGCGATACGCACGGACATGTCGCCATCCAGGACCACTGGAAGGTTTGGAGCGACGATCAGGAAAGGGGGCGTTCGGGTAAACCGTTTATCTTTGATCCCAATGACAGCGAAGTGATCTCGATGTTTTTCGATGACAACGTTAATCCCGATCCATATTCGGAATACAACATCATCAGGCCATTGCCGCTCAACAAAGAGCCGGATTGCTACGCCCCCTACTACAACCGCAATATCTTTAAAGCGGATACGTTAGAGGCAATCATCAATCCCGACTATTACGTCGATATGGTGTTAAAACCAATTCATTAAGGAAATTTATGTCCGAATTAACTTTTTATCGGACATTTTCTGGTCAATTTCACTTAAAAGTGTCCGAATTATCCAAAACTCGGACATTTTTCGGACACTTTGATTGAAAAATGTCCGAATTAATGATAAAAATGACCTAAAAAAGAGATAAAAATGAAACCCCGTGACCGCAAATTAATTATCCTTAGACAGCTAGGGAAAGAGTCTGAACCTATTACTCTAGCTAATCTAGCTGAAAAATTGGACATTGAATTGTCAAACCGTACAATACGTCGCTGGTTGAACCAGCTTGTTGTTGAAGGTTTTGTAAATAAATCGGGTCATACTAAAGGAGCCCTATACAGCGTTGTACGTTCTCCAGGAAATAGTAATACAGAACAAGAAGCTGTTAGCAGCTGTTTTAGCACTGCTGCTCTGGAAGCAATGAAAGTTATCAAAAAGCCTATTTTCGAGCGAAAACCTGTAGCCTATAATGAACGTTGGTTCGACAGTTATGTACCCAACGAGACAAATTATTTAGAAAAAGAAATTAGAGAACAGCTTCAAAAATCAGGACAGCGAGCAAACGCTCAAGACCCTGCAGGAACATATGCCCATCAAATCTATAACCGTTTGATGATCGACCTTTCGTACAATTCCTCCCGTTTAGAAGGAAACACCTACTCATTGCTTGATACTGAACGATTACTCCTCCATGGTGACTCCGCAGAAGGTAAACTTGATGAAGAAAAGGCGATGATTTTAAATCACAAAGAAGCCATTCGTTATCTTGTTGAGAATGCTCAAAGAGTAGAAATCGACCGTAATACCATCTGTACATTACACTACCTTTTATCTGACGGTCTTCTCGAACCATCAGAAGCAGGAAAAGTGCGAAAACACGGGGTCAGAATAGGTGGATCTACCTACATCCCCTTCGAACAGCCAAGAATGCTGGAAAGTCAACTGGAAAAGATTGTTAAAAAAGGGGCATTAATTACTGATCCATACGAACAGAGCATTTTTCTTTTGGTCCATATCAGTTATTTACAGGCTTTCGCAGATGTTAATAAACGAACAGCCCGTTTATCGGCAAACATTTCTTTAATTAAAAATAATTTTGTCCCACTAGCATTTAATGATGTTCGGGTAGATGATTATATGTCTGCGATGATCGCTATTTACGAATTGCAAGATGTTCGTCCTTTAGGCGATCTATATCACTATTCCTATCTTCGCACCTGTTCTGCTTACGATTCAACGATAAAGGCGATGGGATTTGATGAAGTACGTGTAAGATATCGTCAGGAAAGAAGAGAAGTTGTTAGAGAGGTCATTTTTCAATGTTTAGTTGGCAATCAAATGCGCCAATTAATTAAAAATAAATCAGCGAAATTAGTTCCAGAAAAAGTTAGAACTGCATTTGTTGACGATATTCTTGAAGATCTTGAACAAATAGACGAAAGCCGCATCGTTGGCTTGGGTGTAACTCTAAACCAGCTAACAAAATGGAAACACAAGAACCTATCTCATTAAAAAGATTTATCCAGATTTGGATGGATTTTTTCCTAGGGGAGAAAATCGAAACGAAGTCAATATTTGATATTATAGGCAAGGCTCGATTTCTCTTCCCTAGGGAAAAAGGGGCCAAATATGGTAAAATAATTTTAATGAGATAGGTTCAAATATATCGAATAAACAGACCTGTTGATTCGTACTAAAACCTTAGTCCGACCGTCAATTCAGCGCCGTAGCGGGTGAGTGTATCACAATCGAGATGAACCGCTGCCCCTTCGGCGCTTAATGGGTAAACAACCTGAGGCGCGTAAGAAAAACCGCCATAGAATCCATGTACACCCAACGTAAAGCACCCATTGATGAACATCATTCCGATCTTACCCTCTCCATAGATCGCAAAATCATTATTATCGATATCCGCTGAAAACTCTGTTGAGGCGTTGACCATTTGCTCTGACGCCAGGCAGTCGTTGGCATAGTAGAAATCAAGATCGCCGGCAAAGAAAAAGGCCATGCAGGAAGTGAAGAACACTTCTCCCCGAACCCCCATCGCAAGCCCGATGTAATCCGTGCTTAATTCATCTTTGACGTAAAAATTCGTTACTTTAGATCCGTCAAAGCTTCCATAAAACTCATGGTTCTGCTCCAGACGTTTGTATGAAAGTCCCGCTGCCCAGCTGAATTGATTGCAATCGGAACAGAAGCAGTCACAGATAAACAGGGCATCACCACCATAGATCCTCAAGTCAAGAGAGCTCACCCCGTGGTCTGCTGTTGCTGTGTAGGCATTGCCATTGCCTGTAATATCGTAAAATAGAAGGACATTTGAACTTAGGACAGTTGAGCTTTCGCTTCCCTCATCATTTTGGGAATAGAATCCTCTAAGCTCACCCATGGAACATCCTCCCCACTGGAAACCCAGCGCCGCCATGACGCCCCATCCACAGTCATCGGTGTCTATTCCGCCTCTTGGAGATAAAGTGTTCACATCTCCTCCGATGCCTCTGACAATCGCATTTGCTTCAGGGACGTTGAACCAGATATAACTGGCCCCAAAATCGGAGTATCCCGCGCATGAAACAGCATCCAGATGAAATGCAGCAAGAATAGTGGAAATCACAATGATAAGTCTGGTCATGGCCTCACCTTATTCAATTAAAAGAGATGCATTCTAGAAAGAGCGGGATATTAAAGCAATCGGAAGGATTGGCATCGGAATTGCATCCTCCTGTACTGCCCAAAGGAGGAGGTTATGACGCAAATTGACACTCAAACCCTCACAATCCACAAAGACCAGAACTTTGAAATGGTTACTTATTTCCCACAAGAAAACGACCATTCATTAACGACCCCGTCATTCATCGTCCTTGGTAATACGTTTCACAACATGCATCAGATTGCGTTTAGGCAAGAACTGAAGGCTGTTCCCATCAACTCCAATACACATCCCTTGACCCCGATAGCTTTGGGGATCCTTTTTCCGGGAACATCCATTTGTCAGCTCATTCAAATCCATAATATGCCGGAACACACTCTTGAAGACAGAATTGAAAAAGAGAATGCCTACCGCAATCTGATTTTAGATACATTCAGTCTGAAAGAAGTGATCGCTGACCGAGACAGCGCCCTCAGAGCTGTCATCTCTTCCATCAGCCCTGATATTGACCCCAATAGTGAAGCGATCACTGCACGGATCTTGAGAGGAGACCTGGCCGAACATGTTCAAAAACATCCTGGTAGGTATCAATTGTCAGGAGATGAACTTGAAACATGGAAAAGCAGCACAACACGTCGCGAAACAACAGTCGGTTTCATCGAGCTGGAAATGTTAAGCGACTATCTTGAACGGCAGATCTATATCTATTCCTATAAAAATTCCGGTTTAGGCCTCGATGGAGGACCGCAGCCAGCACAGTCCGGAAAATTGGGCAACAGTTATGACGCCCACCCTCTCAACCTCTATCACGATCCTGTCAGGAACCACTTTCTTCCGATGCAAGCGCGCCATGCCTAGGATCGGTTTTCTTGATGATGTAGCTCACATTTTTCTGATTGAACCCTTTGTAGCCCTCTCTCCTCTGCAAGTTTTCCAAGTGACTGCCCACGGCCCCATAACTGTGAAACTTCTCATGTTCCTCTGCTGAGATCTTTCCATCGCTCAGTAAACGGTCCAGCCGCATGGGGTCTACAACCCACTGCTCACCATGGGTGAACGCCTGTTTCAAATAGGGGAAGTTGCTGAACGGGTCCATCATGCCTATTCCCTGCTGATGGAGATCGTGGGTCAACTCTTCGAAAAAGAACTGCGCTTCCAAATGATGCATTCCAGCTTTCAAAATAGAATCTCCATGAAGGGCGCACCACAGGCCAATTGTTCCCAGCTCAGGAAGTTCCGGAAGCTGTTCATGTGCAAAATCGATCTCCAATTCCTCCGGGGAGAGGTCTAGATCGCAAAAAAGGACAAGGCCGGCATTAGGATTTTCCATCACCTGAGCGCCCCATCCTGCCTCTTCACCGGCGTAGAACCGCTCGCGGCAGTGGAAACCCAGCCGTTCAAAAAGCTGGATCAACTGCGGGAAAAATTTGCGCGATGAACGAAAGGTGTGATGGTCGTGATTTGCCCAGCCCATCCCCAGACTGTCCTGCCTGTTTTTTTGCGCCTGTCCTGCGTGATTGCGTACCTCCCAGTAGGCACGCTCTCCTTCCATGACAGCCCATGCGGCCAGGTCCTGACCTATAAGCGAGATCATCTCATCAGCCACGGCCAGGGCATTCTGCATCGCCTCTTCTTCATTGACAATCGCCCGTTTCCGCGTCTGCCATAACTCCAACGCGGTTAAATAGTCTTTGGGATTTCCCGTTTCATCCGGAAGGATCTCGGGGTAACAACGCCTTTCCACGACCCAGAGGGCGC
Organism: uncultured bacterium; assembly: GCA_964635295.1. Lineage (GTDB taxonomy): Bacteria > Chlamydiota > Chlamydiia > Chlamydiales > Waddliaceae > Waddlia. Next base: position 9,794 of record CAZWOB010000014.1, on the reverse strand, counting down.
AACCATTTTCTTCATTCACAAATGCCCTTCGGAAGCGGCCATAGAACCTCCCCTCTATTTCTGCTGAAACCCCATGGACCATCAAAAAATCCGCGCATTTCTCCACCTTGACCGCGATCCCTTCCTGATCGAGAATTGCCACACGCGGCAATTGAGCGCCGGGGTGATGATAGACGCTGTCTGATTGTTGTTCGAAACCCATCTGTTTCAATTGATCAATTACCCTTGGACCCGTGACGGCTAAATAGTCAATCCAGTCAAATAGCCGAGTGCTGGTGTGCTTATGGAGATCTTCTTCGAGCTGCCTGATCACCCCATTTTTTTCTCGATATCGTGTTAAGAGATCATCAAGATATTTTTCCGCTTTTGGCTGTCTCTCCCACTTAAATGGCTGTTTCGTATCCATCAATGCACCTCTTATTGACTTTTTCTCTTAATATTTAGTGTTTTACTAAGATTTTTGCAAAAATATTTTTTTTGAAAAAATAATTATACATGTTATAATAATACTATATAGTAAGTTTTGTAAATATATTGGAGGAACAATGGCTAATGAAGTAACTGGTGGCGGTGGACATGTCCAGGATATGATCGCCAAATTTGGCGGGGGTGTTAAAAAAACTGAAAGTGAGACCCCGAAAACCGAGGAACAAGCTTCACGCGTTGCGAGTCCTCCGTCTGCACCTATACACGCTAAAAATCATCAGCCCGGTGACGGAGTTAGTGGAACAGCGACAAAACAAGTCGTCAGCAATAGAAGTTTACCTGCCGGCTCTCCGCCACCAGTGCCATCACGTCAAGGACAGCCGCCTCTACAAGGTAGGACGAGTGCCGAACCGTCTACCCGAACTTCCCCTATCCCCTTAGAGCAGATAAAACCAGGGCCGCCGCGGCTTACTGCTCAAGGAACAAAAATACCCAAAAGACCACCTCCATCACCACCGCAATTCAACTCGCGAGGAACAAAAATACCCAACAGACCACCTCCAGCTCCACCCACTGATGCTAAAGCAAGTGGTGAAACACCTCCAGCACCACCGCCACAAACCACATCTGCGAACCAAACGCCTCCAGAAATTCCCACTGAACCCAAGCCTCAAAAAAGAGATGAAGGTGAAACTCCTACCAAAACGACACCTCCTCCAGCACCCCCAGCTAGAACAGCAAAACCACCTCTGCAAAGAACGCAAGCTCGAAGATTTACTCCAGATGAACTTCCCGGTGTAAGGTCTCAGCAGGGAGAGAAAAAAGAAGCTGTACAGGCAGGAATCGGAGCTTCTTTTTTGGTCGGGGCCAATAGAGGCAATCTGGCAGCGGCTTCCCCGGACGCAGCACCTGCTGCTGATGTTGCATCTACTACTACTAAATTCGAGGATTCAGAACAAAAAGCTCTTAACTCTCAATTGAGTGAATTCCATAGCGCCCTAAAAGAATCTTCAAGTGAAGGGGAGAAAAAAACTTATACAGCACAGTCCTCTCGTGGTAAAACATCGATCGCTGCAGGAGCAGTTACCAGCAAAGCCCGGTCACAGGCACGGGCAGCAAAAAGGGCAGAGAAAAAATTCATAAATGCAGCGAAATCTGATAGAGGAATAGCCTCCGTCGAATACATGACCTCTATCGTTACAGTAGCGGTAAATGGAGGGATGTCGGAAATAGAGCTCCCTGACAAAGGCAGAGTACCTATTTCTCAATTAATCGATGAACTAGAATCAGATCCGTTCGTTCAAGAAGTTGCAAAACATCACCCAGAATCAAAAATTTTAGAACGCTTATCTGAAGTTAACGTTGCTGTTAGGCAACTTCCTACTGAAGCGGACAAAACCAGGTTTTCTGAAATTAGTAAACTAGCAGATAACCCATTGTCGGACATTGATAATGCTGGAGAACTACTTTCAGAACTTAAATACCTGCAAGCAAATGGCTTGGACACATCGCTCATTTTGATAAAATTATGTAAAAATGTATCATTTGCATCAGCTCTCGAAGAGTCACCTGAATTGAGATCTGACTTCAATAAAGCTGTAACAAAACCGTTTCTATCAATATCCAGAAGAGATTTGGAATCAGATAAAGCTAAGAGAGCCAAGTTAGCAGCTCAATTAAAAGTATCAGACGACGCGCAAGAAAAAAGAGATTTGCTAGGTCAGATCAACACACTGACAGAGGTGATCAACCAGCGTGAGGGATTTCACGAATTTTTAGAATCAAAAAGCGACTCACTCTATTTTTATGAAATGTTTCGAGATAATGACGCATTACACGGTAATCTTATCATGGCTAAGGATGTCTTTGGAAAAAATGTTACAAAAGGTGAAGAGTTGCTTACTAAATACAAAGAAAAAGCCAATTCCTTAGTTACACAACTCCCTGTAACAACTGAAGTTGAAAGTCAACTCAGAGGAACAATCCTTGACATAACCCATCGAGGTAACAGCGATTTAGCATTGTATGGTAAACGAGAGCAAGCCCTTCTTGTTGCTGGGTTATTTGCAAAATTTAAAACTGAACTAACAAGAAGCGAAAATAAGAAAGTACCGTCGAGTCAAATTTCAATTCAAACACAGCCAGACGGTTCTGACATGTTGAAAGTAGGTGGAAGCTATAAAACCATTACTGATTCACTCATACCAACATTTATCGAAAACGCCCACAGAAATGTCTACCTTAAACTACCGGTGCTAAATGGATTGATATTAAAACCACCAGCTGGAGGGTCAATTTCATCAGCCAATCAACAAGCAAACCTTGACAAACTGAAGGATAATTTAAGACAAGCTGGTGTCCCAGATAATCAAATTGACGATTTAGCTGGAAAAATCAATCAATTGGTTACTGACCTTGCAGGTAATTTTGTCTCTAAAGGAACAAGTGCCGATGCTTGGTTCCAAAACATGGAGAACTTAATAAATCTCCTTAGGGAAAATAACGTTATTAAATAACCCAGTATCAGATAAAGAAAATATATTTGTGGGCTTAACCAACCTGCTTACATGGTCAAGGCCGACGCTTTTCACGATAATGTAATCAACGTCATGCAGGGAAGCGATCACATCCACAAACACCGGATTAGGGTCCTGGTCCTCTATATACACCACCAAGTCCCACGGCTTTTTCTCAGCTACCTTGCGGATTGACTCGAACACCTCCATTGCAATCCCCTGCTTAGAAGACAATGACAAGATCGCAAATTCCCTGCCCTTCAATGCCTCCTGCAAAGCAAACAGATGCTCTTCATCAAATACCTTATTCCCAATATCTTCACTCAGCAAGTCCCTGGCAAGCTCTGAAAGGGTCACGCGGGCGCACCCGAAGTGGGAGATCGCCACGCCGGCTGCCACGTTAGACAAACGGGTCGCCTCAGAAATGGAAAGCTGATTGGCTAGGGCGACTGTCAACATCGCAAGGACCGTATCCCCAGCGCCTGTCACATCCGTCACTTCGCGAGCGCGAACCGAAAAGTCCTCCCGCTTGCCCGACTGATAAAAGAGAGAGATCCCCTCTTCTGAACGGGTCACCATCAACACGTCTGCCTGTGTAATCTCAAGAACCTTTTGCGCTGCCGACTCCAACGGTGCGTCCAATGGCATGTTCGCAGCTGCATACACCTCGCCAAGATTGGGCTTCACAATCGTCGCACGCTGATATTTAGAAAAATCGATCCCCTTGGGATCAGCGATCACCGGAATCGAACGCTTGCGGCACTCTTCGATCACAGCCGCTAACAATGTCTTGGTGATCATCCCCTTTCCATAATCGGAAATAGCGACCACTTTGATCGTTTGAAGAAGATCGGGAAGCGCTTCAATAATCTGCTGTTCGATCGCCTCATGCAGAGGTGAGATCGTTTCATAATCCACACGCACCATCTGCTGATTGTCGGCGATCACACGGTTTTTGACAGGGGTCTGACAGTCGGTCTGGGTCCAGATCCCGTGTGTCTGCACCCCTTCCGTTTTAAGGGAATTGATAAGGGTCGCGCCATAATCGTCTGCGCCAACGCGTCCGACCATCAGAACATTTGAGCCCATCGAAATGAGATTGAGGGCAACGTTTCCCGCACCGCCGGGGCGATGCTCTTCGCTTTGTACATGCAGGACAGGAACGGGAGCTTCAGGAGAGATCCGGCGCGCTTTTCCAATGGTGTAGGTGTCCAGCATCAGATCGCCGATCACCATCACCGACTGCTTGCCAATCTTTCGGAACGAGCTAAAAAGGTTTACCATTTCTTCCCAGTTAACAGGTAGTTTCTCACATAATCGATCACGCTGTTCTCCAACGGCTCGCAGAGTGCTGTCTGCCCTAATACTCCCGCAGTTTTGCTCATATCGGCGCGGGTGTAGTTTTGGTACTTGCCAATCAGATCTTCAGGCATATCGATATACCTGATATTGGGTTCCTTGTCCAGCGCTTTGAACAGGGCTCTGGCCACCTGGTTCCAGGTTCCGGCCTTGCCTGTTCCGATGTTGAAAATCCCTCCGGCATCGTTGTCCAAGAACGCACAGGTCATCCGAACAGCATCTTTTACATAGATAAAATCGCGGCACTGATCGCCGTCAGCAAACTTGTCTGGGTCTGAGGACTTGAACAAGCGGATCTCCCCTTCTTTTTGCGCCTGGGGAAGAATATGGACGATTGCCGATGACATTCTCCCTTTATGCGCTTCATTGGGTCCAAAGACGTTGAAGTACTTCAACCCGACAACGCGGTCAAGAACGCCGTTCTGCTTGGCCCAAAGGTCGAACAGATGCTTGGAATATCCGTACATGTTCAATGGTTCAAGCTCTTCCAATTTTTCGTGATCGTCGGAAAACCCTTTGGACCCGTCTCCGTACGTCGCTGCCGAGGAGGCATAAATGAAACGATGATTGTGGTTCAGGGCATACTCCGCCAACTTAACGGTAAAACGGTAGTTATTGTCCAAAAGATAGTCGGCGTCTCTTTCAACAGTACTGGAACATGCTCCCAGATGGATGAATCCACCGATCTCCGACTCTTTCCCTTGCAGCCAATCAAAACAGTTTTCAATGGACACGATGTCCCGAAACGACTTTCCGACAAGGTTTTGCCACTTGTCGGTCTTTTCTAAATTATCAACGAGAACGATATTTTTGCGTCCGTTATCGTTTAAATGGCGCACGACAGAGGCGCCGAGAAAGCCGGCCGCACCTGTAACAATAATGAGATCATCAGAGTTCATGTTTCTTCTTCCGGTTTAATACCAGTGGCCCGCTCTGCGATTGAGGGGGTGGATTTGAAAACTATTTTCTTGTAATTCAAGGTCGGAAGGACCGTCCATGCAGATAAACGAAGGATCCGTTCCCGACATCACGACCACGTTAAATCCCTTTTCCTTGATCCGTTGCTTGAGAAGCGCCAAACGAGGGTTTAGCGCGAACACAGACTCCTCCAGATCATTAATGTAGGCGTCTGATCCCTGCATCAAATTCTCTAAAGAATTTCCAAGTTCTCTATCCTGAAGGTCAGTGACAGAAAAACGCCTGTAAATATTCTCAGTTGATAGCTGATAAGGGGAACAAACAAGCCAATACGGATCGGTTCCAGATGTTTCCTGTTCCTCAATGATTCTGCCCTCTTCTCCTGAACACCTCGCTGTCCCCCGACTAAAGAAGAAGCCGACATCCGGATGGATGTTGGCGGCAAGTTTTACCAACTCTTGCTCTTCGATGGGGTTCGCTGAAAGTTGGTTCAGTGCCCAAAGGACAGTCGCCATGCGGCTGTGGCTGATCCCCAAACCCGCATGTTGAGGAATCCTGCTTTCCACTTGAATGACAACCGGCGTTTGATCGTTGGATACGTTACGGTAGGCTTCGACAGCTTTTTGGATTTCAGGATAATCGGCGGGGAACTGATCGTTCTCCGCATGGTCGGCGTGCAAAATGTCGCATAAATCGACAGTCTGATTCAGAGCGACATAATCAGGCGAGCCGTCGTTATGTTTTCCGACGACCCGCACATTAAGGGATATTCGGGCTGGCGCTCGAAATGCAGGCATTAATCCTCTTGTGTTTCTTCTTCTTTCTCTTCAACAGGAGCCGGCTCGATCACCTCTCCTTCTTCAGAGATTACTTTCAATGTAAATGAAGCTTCAACACCTTCTTTTAACTTGAGTGGGATTTGATGTACACCCGTCGCTTTGATCGGATGCTTCAACTGCACATTTTTCTTTTCGAGAACAACCTTCTTTTGCTCTTCCATCAAATGGATAATGTCGAGCTGGGAGACTGATCCGTACATATGCCCTTCAGCGTCCACTTTGACGATCGCTGTCAGGGTTGCGCCTTCGATCACTTTCGCAAGCTCTTCAGCCTCAGCGCGATCTTCAGCAGCTTTCTTGAGTCGTTCCTCTTGCAAGCGGGCCTGGATACGCAGGGCATTTTTATCCGCTATCACGCCTAATCCCTTAGGCAGCAAATAGTTGCGTGCAAATCCTGGTTTAACTTTAACCACATCGCCGCTTCTACCAAGATCTTCGACATCTTCGATGAGTAGTAATTGTGTTGCCATCTGATACGTCTCCTTCGATTATTCTGCGACAAACGGCAAAAGCGCCATGTGTCTTGCTCGTTTAATAGCTGAGGTCAAAAGCCTTTGGTGATGGGCCGATACGCCTGTGATGCGCCGCGGCAGGATTTTCCCACGCTCGGTAATAAATTTCGATAGTTTATCGATATCTTTGTAATCGATCTCTTTCACACCGGCAGTAGTGAAAGGACAGCGCTTCCTTTTTCTTGGTCGGCCACTGCTCATTCTTGCCAGGCGAGATCTTAGTTTTGATTTTTTTCGTGACATGATCTGCTCTCCTTATTGGGATTCGGCCAGAGCCTTGAATTCAATTTTTTCTAATACCTTATCTGTTCTCAAAGTGATGAACCGGATGAGGTCTTCATGAAGGTGGTACTCGTTCCACAACTCTGAAATCGCTGCAGGAGCGACACTAAAGTAAATGATAAAATAGTGCCCTTCGCGATGGCCGTCGATTTCATACGCCATTCTTTTCTTCCCCTGATCGTGCACTTTGTGGATCTCACCGCCGCGCGATGTGATCTCGTTCTGTACGCGTTCCAGAGCCTTGTTTCGCGCGTCTTCGCTCAAAGTCGCGCTGATGATATACATTCCTTCGTATAAATTTTGTTGATTTTCACCCATTGTGTTTTTCCTCTTGGGGTTTTAACTTGCTGTTCACGACGTTCATGGCGTTCTGGAGGCTGTCCTTGAGTAAAAGCTCCAATGCTTTAACTCCCTGGTTCAGCAAGGTCGGCAGCTGCTCCATTTCGCTTTTGTTGAACGGATCGAGGACAAAGTCGCTCAGTTCCTGGCTCGGATGCAGTTCGCGTCCGATTCCAACGCGCAAACGGATGTACCGGTTTGTCCCCAAATGCTGTTGCACACTTTTTAAACCGTTGTGTCCGCCTGCAGACCCTTGTTCCCGAAGCCGCAGCTCTCCGAAAGGGATCGCTACGTCGTCTGTCACTACCACCACTTGATCGGCGGTCAGCTTATAATAGTTGATATATGCCCGCACCGCTTGTCCGCTCACATTCATATAAGTCAGCGGTATCAAGAGATGTACGGTCCAATCGCCAATCAAGCATTTGCCCGTCCTGGCGCACAATTTCTTGTCTTCTTTAAGGGGGATCCTATGGAGGTGAGCAAAGCTCTCTATCATCAGAAACCCCATGTTGTGACGGGTCATTTCGTATTTCTTTCCGGGGTTTCCCAGTCCGACAAATACGATTGATTTCTCTATATTATCCGTCACAACCAGCGCCTTTACCTTTTGGCAATCGTTACCGCAACTTCATTCAAATCCATCAAAGGTCTGACACCTTCGGGGATATTCAATTCGGCAAGCTTTTTCGATTCTTTAAGTCCTAATTTTTTCACATCCATATTAAAAAACTCGGGCAGGTCTTTCGGAAAGCATTGGACGCGCAAGTGACGGATCACGCGGCGGAGGACACCACCAAGTTTGATTCCGACACAGTCGACTTCGCCGACGCACTCGATCGGAACTTTGACCTTGATCTTCACATCGTCAAGCAATTCTTCGAAATCAAGGTGCAGCACTTTGTATGTTGTCACATGGTACTGAATTTCCTTGACCAGGACCTTTCTTTCATTTCCAGACTCATCCACGAGGACCAGTTTGGTTGTTGGCAACCGCCCTTTTTTAATATTGCGCAAAACGGATTCAAACCCTTCTGCGTCCACAGCAATCGCTTCAGAGTCTTTTCCGCGAACATACAAGGCCGCAGGAATTTTTCCCGTATTGCGAAGGTTTTTGGAGTCGCTTTTCTTTTCAGCGCTCCTCTTTTCAAACTTCAGTTTCATTCAAACACCCCCTACTCTTTCAGGATGATACTGTTGCACGATGGTATGCACCGCACATCTACTGGTTTCTAATAATTGTGTGACCGACACCGCAAAACGGCGCAATGTCAGTTCAACTGCGGCTGATCGATGGTTCTGCGCTGCATTCCAGCTTAAACAAAGAAGAGATGGATTCACGTGACAATATGCAGTGAATCGCCTGACCAAAAAGATTCGCGACGGAGACGGTGCGCACTTTTGTCGCTCCATCCAACCGTTCGGTATATGGTATGGTGTTACTCATATACAGCACTTCAATCGGACTATTCTCAATTTTCTCTACTGCCGGCCCCACAAAAAGCCCGTGGGTCACAGCGGCAAAGATCCGATTGGCGCCCTTCTCTTGGCAGACTTTCGCTGCTGACACTAAGGTGCCTGCTGTAGAGCACATATCGTCAGCGAGAAGAACATCTTTTCCCTTGACTTCCCCGATCAACGTGACCACCTCGACATTGGAGGAGTCGCATCGATGCTTGTCGACAATTGCAAAATCCACACCCATCTGCTGGGCATAGGCTTTAGCGAGCTTCACGCTCCCGATATCGGGCGTGACAACGACCAGATTGGACGGGTCGACGTCTCGCTTGACCCCTTCTGAAATACAGGGCCTCGCATATAAATTATCGACAGGGATGTCGAAAAAGCCTTGCAGTTGATCCGTATGCAAATCCATTGTCACTACGCGGGTCGCCCCGGCGTTTTGCAACAGGTTTGCAACGAGCTTGGCCGTGATCGGAACCCTGGGACGGTCTTTCCTGTCTTGTCTGCAGTACCCAAAATAGGGAATGACTACAGCAATGGACTGGGCGGACGCGCGTCTCAAGGAGTCGATCATGATGAGCAGCTCCATGAGGTAGTTGTTAGGATCAAGTGCGATGGACTGCATTAAAAACACATCCCTTCCTCGCACATTTTCCTTGATCTGGACAGAAATCTCTCCATCAGGAAACCGATCTAACTGAACCTCACCGAGCTTGATCCCTAAATAATCCGCAATTTCTTTCGCGAGCTTCGGATGAGAAGTCCCGGTAAATAGTATTGCTCTTGGATTATTTTCGGCCATCAATCAATCCACAGTTTATTTGGGGTGGCAGGATTCGAACCTGCGCATGGCGGTACCAAAAACCGCTGCCTTACCGCTTGGCTACACCCCAATTCGGTAAATTTAAAGACAATAGATTATCTTCTGACAGATTTATTTGCAAGGAACTATTCCGAAATAACTTCAATTTTATGGAATCGGACAAGTTCCTGCTCACAATTTTAGAGACTAAATGGATCGAAACCAAACCTTGAAAACTGGTTCATCCGGAAAATGAATACCTGATCGAAAATCTTTAATTAAGGTTCATCCGGAAAATGAGTACTTCGATTCAGGAAAATAACAAGAATAGGTAGTT
>CAZWOB010000013.1:0-41658 GCA_964635295.1 uncultured bacterium | reverse complement strand
GTAGGATACAGTATTTTAATTTTTGTCAAAAAAACTTATGCGTAAAAGTATGGCCGCAAAGGCACAAAGTCTTTTGTTCTAAATCTTTGCTCGCATCTTCTCTTTGCACAAGGCTAAGTTCTGCATCAGCTGGGCATCCATCCCCTTGATCGATCCGGCAAAGGAAAACACCTGCGCAGCACTTGCATAATCCTTCGCCTCAAAAAGAAGCACGCCCATATTCATCACAAAGTCTCCTTCCGACGGGTTGACAGGGTAAAAATTTCCAACACACCCCTTCACGACATTTTTCAACAGATCGATCGTCTCTTCATCCGCATCCTTTAACTTCTCACGCACCTGTTTGAAATAGCAGTTCATATTCAAGGGGTCATAATTTCCAAGTTTGACGAGTATCAACAACTGCTTTAACGACATTTTCTCGACCTGCTCGTCAGTTAATCCGGTCAAATGCCAATATTCCACAGGTTGTAAGGAGCGCATCTCCTGATAAAACGACAAACAGGTCTGATTATAAACCCCTTCCCCAAGTATGCCAGCGATGATTGCAAATCGGTGGTCAGGTACAGAAGGAAGAAATCCCAGTCCGTCGTTGAGCTCAAAATACCTTGCCAGGGCATGATAGTTCACGGCAATCGAAAAGCTGGAGTGGCGCGAAATGTGGGGTGTGCCCCACCGCATGATCTGATCTTTGGAACTCATTCCCTGATCTCCGGCTAACAACAGCATCCGACTGTTGGACAGTTTCCGAAAATATTCTAGGGAAAGCAGGCTGCCGGAAGGAAATAGAAAAGTTGCCCCCTCCATCTCCTGTGCATATTCTGACAAAATTTTGTTCGCGCACCGCAGAGGATAGTACTTAGAAACATCATCGATGGGATGAAAGGCGTAACTCTCTTTCAATGTCGAAATCCAATCGGGATCGAGTTCAGATGTCGAACCTTCCGGAACAGAAACCGATATGCGCCCCTCTTCCAACCTGTTCCCATTGACTCTAAAAAGATCCTGAGGAATCGTGTCAAAAAAGTAGGTACAGATCAAAACGACCGGATTGACAGTGGAATCCAGCACTTCTCCACTGACCTGTAGTTCCAAAGGCTCTGTACGGTCATTTTTATATAAGGCACAATCAAGCACACCTTTTTCAAAAAATGGCTCCAACCGTGTGTGATCTCTCCAAAAGTGGAGATTTTCCTCTACCATGTCCGTCATGACATAGACAAAAGGAAAGCGGTCATAAAGCGGCATCAAATGCTTTAGCATCAAATACGCCAGACGACCGGAACCGGCGCCTAAATCAAAAAGATAGATGGGCTCAGATGGATCCACTTCTGGAATTTCCAAGAAGTAGCGTTCAACAACCCTGGCAAACTGCTGGGCAATCAGAGGATTGCTGGTCAGATAAAAAGGGACACCTTTCTGTGCCCACGCTTCAGGGCCAAAGTTCTGGTAAGCTTCCGTCTGTAATTCCCAAATCACAGATTTTGAGAATAATTGATTGTCTTCTATCTGTTTCATTACTTCCCAACAGCTTTTATCATCGTTGAAATCTCCCACAAATCCGGTTGATCTCCTTTCGCCGCACGTTCTAGTTGTCCTCTCAGATCTGTCTGCAGCCGTATTTTAGACTGATCTTTTTTTCTTCTCTTCCTAACCACTTCTATCTCACTCCAAAGGATTTTAAGCAGTTTGGCAATGACATCGAGCTTTTCCAAATTGATCTCTCCTTCAATCAGTTCTCTATTTCCATCGTTTGCATGGTTGTAATCCATATAAAACAGTCCAAGATAAGGAATCACTGGAAGTTTTTTTTCCTGACGCTCAACCATCTCAGCGCTTATCTGACCGAATTTTCCCGTTGGAGAAAAGAAATTATCAAGATTGCACCATTTCTTGAACAACCGTTTTGATACCCTCTTATCTGTTGACTGCGGGGAGCTCGTCGTGTTTTTACAGAACAGTCTGGAAATTGCTGAAGCATTCAACCCGCTCACAACTGCGAGCCCTGAATGGTAGTCCCCCATCTTTTTCAAAGATTCCGCAACGATGATCCAAAATTCAATACGCTGGTAAACAGATCCTATTCCTTTTGTCGCCCCCTGCTTGACAACCGGTGCCAGGATCGTCTGACTAACGTAATGGGAAAGGTATTCGAAATATTCGGCAAATGCCTTTGAGTAGGTTGTCTCAGATGGCTTCATCAACAACTCATATAATGGGATGTTAAGGACAAGGCCTTGCGAAATCCGAAAACAATCTTCAGCGATGATTTGCGCGGTCGCCGCCATGTTTTTTTGATCAAGCTCTTTGATTAGCCGATCGACATTCTCTCCCCCTTCTTCGAACCAATAACGTCTGACATGCAAAGGAGCACTCATGATCCTCGAAGACAATTCGTTCGAAAGATCTACTGTAACAGGGTCTTTAGTTGATATTCCTACTTTGACGATGCGCTGCAGGCGCGATAGGACTTTCTGTTTGAAGATTTTATCCCAATGATACTTGCGGCTTGTCCATACGCGACAGAAACAGAGAAGGCGTTGTTTTTGCAATGGAGGAACGTCCTCATCAGACGCTTCCATCAAGATCAGGATCAGTTCAAACAACCGCACAGTTGAAACATACTTTGGGTAGGTCAGCAACAATTTAACCGGATCAACATGCCCCTTATCAGGTTTACCAAAAGGATAAAGCCTCTGCAGAAGGCGCACCACTCTTTTATCCTCGTCAGCCAGATCCTCCGCCTCAGAAGGAAGTTGGAGTTTGTCGACATCAACCTTTTGATTCCGCTTCGAAGGTTCTTCTAATTGCCTTTCAATCGTTTTTCCCAATAAAGCTCTATTCTGATCTCCCAGCAACTGGTTGAAGTAATGATTGACCTCCATCAGCCTGTCGATCTTCGACAAAAGCTTGTGCATGGAAATCCAATTCCCATGATCGGTGAACACGCCGGTAATTTCCAGCGCGGCCGCACGCTCGACCAACTGAATGAGAACAGGAACCGATTGATCTGAATACCCCCTTTTACGTGCGGTCAGAGATGTCGCCCTCTTACTCCCCGATACCGCAATCCCCAACGAAGGGTCATGGATACATTCATTGAGGATATGATAGAGATTACGAAGTTCTCTCCTTAACAGGTTTTTTTCTTTAGATAAATCAATCTCCGCAAATGCCGATGACTGCGCCTCTTGTGATGTTCGATCCTCATCTTGATGAAATCGACCTCTAACAGGAGATAAGTGATCGGTAGTGGTTACTCTGCGACAGCGAAGTGTCGCATATTTCCCCTCTCTATCTACTTGGTCGGAAGGGGGCACTCTAGAGATCGTCACTGATTGTATGCGACGCAGTTCCTTCCTTTTTTTCCTGTCTCTTTCTGTCGTGCAGCGTTCCCCATCACTGTCATCGACCGATTTTGCCGAGCATTCTTCCCTGAATTCTACCGCATTCATAGTTATTGCCTTAAAATACTTATTGTTAGTATAATACCTATTTTAATCCTATGATAGGTATCGTCATGTTTGAAACTCAAGATATAGACGAAAAATTTGAAAAAACACAGCAGAAAATGAGGGAACTCGAGATCCGCAACGGCAAGCTCGACCAAGATTCCACAGATTTGCTTTCACAGTTGCAGGTCACTCCCGAACAGCTTTCCGTATTTATCGATAAAAAGGATAACTTTTCCGATAAAAATTGGGAACAGCTGCAAGAGAGAAAAATCGAGATCGAGCAGAAATTAGCGACAGATTTAAGCAGCGTCAGAGATCCCAAAAAAGCGAAAAAAGCGTTGCAAGAGCGAAATATAGGTTCCCATTGGCTATACGTCAGATAATAGCCGCCTGTTTCCTTCTCTTTCCTTACCTCTGTTTTGCTGAAGGCTCTTTTGACCCACTCTATACAGCCCATCTGCAGAAGCTTTCCTATATTGAGGAAAAACAGCCAGCCAAGGCCGTACTATTTTCAGCGACCCCAGGAATGGGGAAAAGTGAGATCAGTAGGGCATTATCTCCTCATTATCATGCTGTATTAATTTCGTCTGATGAAATGCGAAGAACGCTCAAGGAACACGGCATCTATCGCGATGATCGACCGACTAGTGAGAACGAGGTCATCTATCGACAGTTTGCCGCCTATTTCATCGATCGCCTGTTTCATGAATACCCCAATCATTTTTATCTTTTTGATTCGAGCGTCGACCGCAACTATCAACCTCTTAAAGCAGCCCTGGACGCTTACGAATTTGAGACGGTTCTGGTCCGGATAGAAGTTCCGAGGGAGATCGTCGAACAGCGGTTGATCGAAAGAGAGGAGCATCCCGACTACTACCTGAGAAATTTGGACAAATGGTTTGCGGACTATGAGGCGTTCGACCTCTCTCCTGTCGACATTTTTTTCGACAACTCAGGACTCCTGGATATCCCGCTCCTCATTGAACAGATTGATCAATTGCAATTTAATCGGGTTCTTTGGAAAATGATCACCGATGAAAGAGACGCTATTAACGATACTTCGCGACCGTACGACCTCCAGACTGGCATTCCGCCATGTCACAGACCAGATCAGCTTAGTCTTAGCTGGTGAGGCCGGCCAATTTTTATCGAAATCTGAAAAAAGCATCCATACTCCTCTCAAAGAGATGAAGGGAGAAGGGATTGCCGGTGAGTTGATCATCGTTCCCATCCTGCGCGCAGGTCTTGCAATGCTTCCCAGCTTCCTCCATTTTTATCCTGAAGCCTCTGTCGGCTTCCTTGGCATGCGCCGTAATGAAAAAACAAAAGAGCCCAATCTTTACTATGAGAACCTGCCCCCTTTTCAGCAGAACTCGAGTGTCATCGTCATCGACCCGATGATCGCAACCGGCGGAAGCGGAATACTGGCGCTCGAAAAAATAAAGCAAAAAGGAATACCGGAAGAACGGATCATTTATGTAGGCATTCTTGCGGCAAAAGAGGGAATTGAGAGGGTGAAGAATATGTTCCCTAAGGTCCATCTTGTGATTGGGCAGATCGATCCGCATTTGGATCAAAATGCCTTTATCGTGCCTGGACTGGGCGATTTTGGCGACCGCTACTTCGGTACAGAATAAGAGATAAACAACCGTTCGCTTCACTCACTCAAGACATTAAGAAAAGTAAAAATTAATTACCACAAAGAACGCAGAGCTCAATGAGAGGGTGCTTCTTTACGATTTTTTATCTCCGTGTTCTCCGTGATCTCGGCGGTGAATAATACTTTTGATAACACCCTCTTAATAAGATTTGGCGATGATGACATCTTTTGTCGCTTCTTTCCCTGTCAGGATGCACTTCCCCTTGGTTCCGGACTGGCTCAGCGGCAAACAACGGATCGTCAACTTCATCTCATCCAGGATTTTTTCCGTCTCAGGATCCTCGCACCATTTTGCCAGGACAAATCCACCATGGATCTCAGGTTTGTCCGGATTCTTAGGGGTGAAAAATTCACGGAGACCTTCCAAAGTTACAATATCACGCTGTATGTGCATCTCTCTGAACGCCTTCGCCTGTTCGAAATAATTGTTCTGGATCTCACCCAAAAGATCAGACATCATGCCTTCCAACTGATCCAGGGTCACTTTCTCTTTCTCTTTATGACCACGGTCTCTGCGCGAGAGCATCACCGAGCCAGACTCGATATCGCGCGGGCCGACTTCAATCCTGACCGGAATCCCCTTCTTGATCCACTCCCAATTTTTCTCCCCGCCTCTGCGGTCCCTTTTATCAACATGGACTGTAATCCGCTCGCCGTAATATTTTTGCGACGCGATCTGAAGCTTCACCTTTTCAGCATAGGCCAACACTTCCTCTTCCAATTCCGGCTTAGGAACAATGGGAATAATCACCACCTGTTTCGGAGCAACGCGAGGAGGAACCCGAAGTCCATCGTCATCGCCGTGACACATGATCATCCCGCCTATTAAACGAGTGGTGACTCCCCAGGAGGTCGTATAAGCGTGTTCCAGTTCTCCCTCTTTTCCTGAAAACTGGATCCCTTGCGCTTTTGCAAAATTCTGTCCGAGATAGTGGGACGTCCCCCCTTGAAGCGCTTTGCGGTCCTGCATCATCATTTCAAGCGTATACGTGTTCTCAGCGCCGGGAAACCTCTCCCCAGGTGACTTTTCTCCAAGGATCACAGGAATGGCAAGCACCTCTTCAGCCAAGGTGCGGTACACCTCAAGCATCTTCAACGTCTCTTCTTTTGCCTCATGCTCTGTGGCATGGACCGTATGCCCCTCCTGCCACAAAAACTCCGATGTCCTGAGAAAAATGCGCGGGCGCATCTCCCATCTCACCACATTTGCCCATTGATTGATCAAAAGCGGAAGGTCGCGATACGACTCCACCCAGCGGGAAAAGGAATCTCCAATAATCGTCTCAGATGTCGGACGGACGATCAGCGGCTCTTCCAATTCACCAGTCGGAATCAGTTTTCCATCCTTCTCTTCGAGGCGGTGATGGGTGACGACCGCGCACTCCTTGGCAAAACCTTCGACGTGAGCAGCCTCTTTCTCCAAAAAGCTCAATGGAATAAATAAGGGAAAATAGACGTTTTCATGCCCGGTATCCTTGATCATCTGGTCCAAGGTCGATTTAATTCTTTCCCATATTCCAAAGCCCCAAGGCTTTATAACCATACATCCCCGAACAGGGGAATTTTCGGCCATGTCAGCGGCCTTGATCGCCTGCTGGTACCATTCGGGATAATCTTCTTGCCTCGTTGGCGTAATTGCGGTTTTTTCGTTTGTTTGGGTCATTAATCACTATCCAATTTGTTGAAACTTCAATTGTAGCAAATCTTAAAATTTTTGCGCTGTTATAAAAATTCTGATATGAAAGACCCCATGAATGAGGCTTATCAGGTAATTGTCATCGGGGCCGGGGCAGGCGGACTGGTCGTTGCCATCGGTGCTGCCAAAGCTGGCAAACGGGTCCTTCTCATCGATAAAGGAACATGGGGCGGCGACTGCACCAACTTTGGATGCGTTCCCAGCAAATCCCTGATCGCCTCCGCCCATGCAGCTTCAGCCATCAGGAACGGGGAAAAGTTCGGGATCAAGCTTGATTCCAAAACTTTTAATGGAAATGGAGCGTTAGACCGCACGCGAGATATCGTACAATCCATTCTTTCCCATGAAGATCCCCCAGCCTTGAAAGAAAAGGGAGTGGAAACGCTGACCGGCACTGCAACATTTACCGATCCCCATACCCTGAAAGTCACGTTATCAAGTGGAGAGCAGAAAACCGTCAAGGGGAAGTCCATCGTGATCGCAACGGGCTCCCATCCAAGGGTCCCTCCGATTCCGGGACTTGAGACCGTCCCCTTCCATACAAATGAAACGATTTTCGACCTAACCGCCATCCCGGACACCCTCGGCGTCATCGGAGGCGGGCCGATCGGCTGCGAACTTGCGCAGGCATTCCACCACCTTGGCTCTCACGTCACCCTCGTCCAGCATGGTCGGCATTTATTAAAGAAAGAGGAGATCGAGGCTCAGAAGGTGATCGAAGAGACCTTCAGAAAAGATGGGATCCAACTCATCCTGGGGAAAGAGGTTGAAAGAGTTGAAAAGAAAGAGAACCGCATCATCCTCCATTTTCCCAACGAAAGCGTTGAGGTAAACGAACTTCTCGTGGCAACTGGCCGCACCCCCTCGATCGACCAGCTAGGCCTTGAAAAAATCGGGATCAAGGCAGGTCCTAAAGGCATTCCCGTCGACGGCTATGGACGCACCGCCCATTCCCATATCATGGCCGTCGGTGATGTCACCGGTCGTGCGCTGTTTACCCACATCGCAGAAAATGAAGCGCGCACCGTGTTGACCAATTTGATCCTTCCCTGGCCGATCCGATACAAGATCGACGTGAAACAGCCGGTTCCGAGAGTCACCTATACCGACCCCGAGATCGCAGCAGTGGGGATGACGGAAAAAGAGGCTGCTGAAATGTATGGCGAACACAAGATCGCGGTCTACACAGTCCCCTTTAGCGACGTCGACAGAGCGATCACGGAAGGAAGAACAGAGGGTTTTGTCAAAATTGTGACAAAGAAATGGTCCAGTCGCATACTGGGAGCAACAATTGCCGCCCCACGCGCAGGAGAGATGCTGGGGCAGTTGTCGACAGCGATGAGCGCCAACCTCCCTTTGCGTAAACTCGCCTCCCTGATCCACCCCTATCCGACCTATAATCTCGCAATCCGCAAAGCCGCCGACCAATGGCTCACGAAAACAGTTCTCCCCTCGTTGATGAAATGGATCAAAAGAAAATGAAACTCAAGCGTCTCATTCCCGTTGCCATCTTACTATTATTGATGCTCGCTGTTTATCTGCTTGGCCTGCATGAACTCATCACGTATGAATCATTGAAAGAGCACAGGAACACCCTGAAAGGACTTGTTAACAGCCACCCTTATCTTGCTCCTTTTATTTATATTGTTGTGTATGCGATCTCAACCTCTTTATCAATTCCTGGCGGCGCGCTGCTTTCGATTTTCGGCGGGTTTCTTTTCCCTCAACCCTATAGCACGCTCTTTGTCGTCATCGGAGCGACGATCGGGGCGACGGCGATCTTTTTGATCGCAAAGACTTCTGTCGGGGAAGGGCTAAGAGAAAAAGCTGGCCCCAGACTGCAGAAAATGAGGAAAGGGTTTCAGGAAAATGCCGCCAACTACCTCTTGTTTCTTCGGCTCGTTCCTCTGTTCCCTTTCTGGCTCGTCAATTTGGCTCCTGCATTTTTTGGCGTTTCGCTTGTGACTTTTATTTGGACAACAGTGGTCGGGATCATCCCCGGGTCGTTTGTCTTAACTCAGGCCGGTGTTGGCCTGGACGCCATTTTTGCTTCTGGCGAGGCATTTACGATCAGCGCGATCTTCAACAATCAGATCAAGATCGCGCTTGCTGCCCTGGGACTTTTCGCGCTTCTTCCTGTCGCAATAAAAAAAATGAGAAAACCCCATGATTGATTCATATTTCCGCGCGCCCTATCAAAAGATTCTTGTCGACCCATTGATTCCTGGACTCAGCAAGTTAAACCTGTCTCCTGCTGTATACACCTGGGGTGCGCTTGCGTCTGGCATTGCAGTACTTCCTGCTTTAGCATGGGGCCACCCCGTAATCGCACTATTCCTTCTCTACTGTTCCGGATTTCTAGACACTCTGGACGGTTCGATCGCAAGATATCAAAACAGAACATCTAATCGAGGAGCTATGCTGGATATCATTAGCGACAGAACGGTCGAATCGGCTGTTATCCTCGGACTTTATGCTGTGGACCCGCTCTCGAGGGGATGGCTGTGCCTTTTCATGCTTGCAAGCGTTCTGATTTGCGTGACAACTTTTCTTGTCTCGGGAATCTTTATTCAGCAAGAAACCGAGAAGAGCTTTTATTACAGTCCGGGACTCATGGAGAGGGCAGAGGCGTTCATCTTCTTCGGTCTGATGATTGCATTTCCACAAGCGTTCACCCCCCTGTCCATTCTGTTCTCTGTTCTAGTTGCCGGTACTGGGGTGAAAAGGTTCTACGATCTTACTTGATGCAGCAGAAGATCTTTTTCCATCTTGACACCTTTTGGACTTTCTCGGCAATTCGTATTAATGGGCGTTCGTCAGGAACAGAGGGTTCCCCATCATCAGTCGATACATCTTCATCAAGGACGACAGCCGCTTCATCAATTCTTGAGGGCCGATCGTCCGCATCATGATCTTCAACTGGAACGGCAACAGCTGATGGAGGGGCATTTTTTACGGGTGCTTCCTTTTTAATTTGTCCAAACTGCTTTTCGAACTGTTCGTATATCCGATCTAACTGACCCGATACCTCAGCCTTGTTTTCCACATCATAAGTCGCCTTTAATGTTTGGACACCAGTGAGCGCCGAAGGGATTAGCTCTGATAAATGTCCATAGGTTTTGACGTTGTCAGACTCACGATCTTCCAGTTCGATCAGTTCAAACGCTCGGGAAAATGTCTGTTGGACTGTTTCGGTATTAAAGGCCCCGAAATACCACCTTGTCAACATTTCTCCCCGATGAGGAACATGCTTGGTCAACGCTCCTGTCTGATGATCAATGTTCAGCTTGTCCCCGTCGCCAAGACGAGACAAGACTTGTAAATTTGCATAAACGGTAAGATTTGAGATTGCAGCCAAATTTTCCTCCTAATTAAAAGTGCACGCGCGGGATCCCATCGCATTGCAGATAAAGACACTCTCTTTTTCTTTGAGCTGGTCATAGGTAATCCGTTCCTCTTTCCAACCTGTCATTGTGCTCAAGTAAGTTCCGGGCAATAGCGGCAGGGTCAAAGGGGGGGCGAAAACCTCGCCACCTTCTTCCCAGTAGAGATTGGAAAAAGCCGCTTCAAGCACCCATCCATCTGCTGAACAAACGACAGCATCGTCAGCGCCTTGGTCAAGAGCGTATTGCCTCACCATCAACCTGGGCAGATAGGACAACGTCTTCAATGCGGAAACAGGTGTTTCGATCGGATGGGGATACCGGCATAATTTCACCTTCCCTTCAGGCTCTTGATAGGGCTCCATTGTGACCAGAAAAACTCCGTATGCCCTCGAGGGCAACGAAAGCCCGGGATCTGTACCCCCTGTCACGATCATTTTTAGTTTCCAGGTCCCCTTTTCAGCTTGATTCCGTAAGATCAGCTCATCAACTTCAGCTTTTTTAAGGTCGGGTGGCTGTATATTGATCTCTCGACAATGCCTTATCAAGCGAGAGACGTGTTGTCCCCAATGGACGACGTTCCCGTTTTCCACTCGAGCAGAAGTGAACACGCCATCTCCGAACAAGAACCCTCTGTCCTGAATCGGGACCGATGCTTGGGCCGATTGAACATATTCATGGTTTAGGATTGCCCAGGTCAATAATCGTCTCCGGAATAGGAATCATCGCCATCATCGTCAGAGGTGTCATTATACCTATAGGAAGGGTGGACTCTCGAAGCAGAACTGCTTGATGAGGATGCGGAACTGGGAGCAGAAGGATGGTCTTCACCTATATCTAGCCTGCCTTCTCTGATAATAGGATTGCTGCGCATGCGTGGAGTTCCTGGAGCTCTGGATTTTTCAACAGGATTCTCTTGATCCTGATAGTTGATCAGTGCGTGAAGGAGCGGCCACTTATGTTCGCCGATATCAGGATACTCATAGATACCATCGATTTTCAAAATAGCGCTCCATCTCCCTTTGAATGGAGTCATCGTCCAGCTAAAATCGATCCGCAATAAAGGTTTCTTCCAAATTGGCGTGTAACTGTCAGGGTCATCGGGTTTATCTCGAGGATAGACGACATAGGAACGTTTCTGCTGAACGGAAAAATCCTCTGGACCAGAAATTGCCACATGATGCTCCAGCCCTTGAAAGGGCTTTGTCCAATAGGGAATTGTAAACAGTCCGGGAAACAGTCTTCTGATATACAGGTCGGCATGCCCCCAGGAGCTGTTTGTGAATAAACGCATCAGATAAAGACAAGGAAATTGTTCAGAATCCGGTATTTGTTTTTGTTCCCGCTCTGGAAGGGATTTCCATGTATTGATTTTTTTTATATAGCCCTCAACTTCTTCATCTTTGATTTTTGGATCCAATCCTTTCTTATGAAGGTCTTTGATCACAGCAGATAAAAAATCATCGGGAGCTGGAAGATCTTTATCACCGTCCCGTTCAGTGTCATAAAAGACTTCACCGTTGATCACAATTCTATTCGGAAGAATTGCCATACCCGTATGCAGGCATCTGACAATTTCATAGGGAATAATCCTTGAAATGGGCTTTTCAGCATCTTTATCCTCTTCCCACTCATGCTCGAAAAACGGGATATTGCTCGCGGCAATATTCTCCCAGTCCATTTTGTGGACCCTTGTCTTCATCAACAAAAAAATCTCAGAAGGAGGATTGCACCATTTTCTAAGAGTAGCAATCACCCCGTTTCTGTCTTTTTTTGTATTTCCAAATGCCAACGCAACCGCAGGTACAAAGGGCCTCATCTCTTTGTTCTTTCTAAACTCATCCCAGGTTGCCATGAAATGAAGAAGATTTTTCCCCTTTTCCAAACCAAAGTTTGAAGGATGCGCCGAGTAGTGTTCCTGTAAGGTCAAACGGTCCATATAGTTTAAGAACTCTTGCAATCTTGGAGTGATAGATTTTTTCAAGTCAACATAGACAAATACTGCCTGCCGCAGGACCAACATCCTTTCAATGATGGGAAATAAAATGAATCCGCTTTTTTGAACCAGAGATACCATGGCCTTTGCTCGAGGAGATTCAGTAAGATGTAAATCTTGAGATAAGGGTGAATCAGACAAACTGAACAGGCGGTCAATTTCAACTCGACAAAGTTGAGAAACTCTCTCCTCTATTTTATTAAACGTCATTTTCTTCGGGCTTGAGGCATTCCAGTCAGCAGCCATCCGTCGACGCACAGCTTTATCAAATGAGGATTTTTTCCGAACAAGAACCTTAATCCCTGAAAGGTCCATCGGCTTCAGGCTTCCGAATTCTGGAGGGACGAAACTGCGGACAGTCCTTGGAGAAGCTACAACCTCCCGAAAAGAAGAGGTGTGCCTGACAGCTCTTGCGGAGTGGGGACGTCCTTTTGATACGGCAAGCAATGAACGCATACTGGTCGACCGATGGAGCTCTTTGCTTTCTCCTCTATCCCTTTGTTCAAAGACTGGCCTCAGGTCCAATTGGAATGGTGTTGCAATTCTTGCACTCGAACTTGTACTTGCGGCAGCTGCTGCCGGAGGACTAGTGTCAAACACAACTGCAGGCGGTCTGTCATCGAGTTTTTTAATTTCCCGCGACTTTCTCTTTTCCTCCAATGTACGGGGAAGATTGCTTTCTGAACCTCTTCTCCGAAGAGGAGGCGGTGGAGGACCATCGTCATCCTGTGCAACTTTAGATTCAAAAAGTTTCACCATGCACAAGACGGGGATCGAAGACTGTGTATCTTCATCACCAGCAGCCCTTGCTGAAGGCATGGAAGATGGGGAAGCCTGCTCTCTTACCGGGTCAACACCACTCATCAGCTACTCCTTTTCATTTTAATTTGATCGGATCATGATACTCATTAATCTGAGCCATCATCATCACTCTCTCTTCTCGCATCAATCACATCCCTGCCGACCACGACGCTGCTGTTCGATGAACTTGCCGCGTGATGATCACTGGGCACCACTAGAACACTGACCAATTCAGAATCGTCATCATCAATTACCGATGCTGTATCGGTGTCTTGCTGCAGTTCTTCCAGGGCACTATCCAACCTGCCAACCATCTCTTGAAGCTTGGGCAGGAGTTCCAGACGGGCATCATCGACACCACTTTTAAAATCCTCCCCTCCATCCCGGAACTTATCATCAGCAACATCAAGCTTTAACACATGCTGTCTTAGCTCCTCCAGTTCGCCGCGCATCAGGACAAATTTCTTTTGCATCAGAACAAAGTCCGATTTGAACCCCGAAAGCATTCTGCGCAATTCTGCGTTCTGCTCCCGGTGGAACTCCCCTGCATCCTGATACTCGTCCACTTCGTCTGAGAGCGCGCCATCGGCTACATCGAGCCTTTGCAACCCTTGTCCGAGTCTCGAGATGCTCTCCTTTGTCACTTTTTGACTCTCTTTGAAAATCTTGAGATCCTGACTCACGGCCTGCGTCGCCGCCTTATAGCGATGGTAAAGATCGACAAGTACCTGCAGCTTCGCCTCCACTGCTCCTATTTTTTCTGCAACCCCTTCAATCCGGTCAACGGGAACTTGCAAGGTCCGTCCGAGTTCCTTAATGCTCGCTTGAGCTTCTCCCAATACTCCCTCAAGCTCGGCCTTGGCACGTTTGAGCCTCTCTTCATTCCGCCCAAGCCTGTCCACTTCACTGCTGAAGTATGCCACTTGATCTTCCAGCTCCTTTTGCGGTTTGAGGCAGCTGATCCGCGCGCACAACAAGCCAAAACTGACAAAGATGACCGCAGCTGCGACCAGGATGACGCGATAATCTTCCATTGCAAATCCCACACCGCCTCCAACCACTCCTCCGGTAGCTCCCACGCCACCGACCACTTGCGACCAATCCTTGATCACCCTGCCGCAACAACGCCCCCAACAATTCTGATTGCGGGCACCTGGACGAGGAACAGGCGGTTCCAGTTCATCCCCTAAATCCGCCGGCGGCATTTGTCCTAGTTCAATATCTCGATCGGTTGCTGATGGTGTCATGAGTCTTTTCTCCTAAGTATATTCTCAATCTCCGGCCATTTTTCGCTTTGCTTCAATTTGCGAAGTTCCTTGTAGCCGTCTTTGTATTTTTGATAACGTTGGACTGTGTGAAGCGTTTTTTCCAGTTTTTCAACAACTGCGTCATAACTTTGTCTAAGCTCTTCCATTTGCCGCCTTACTTGTGCGGCTTCTTCAGCGCTTTTGACAGCTTGAGGGACAGTCACTCCAAGCTCGTCAACCTCATGCTCCAACGCCCGCATCCTCTCCTGCGCCTTGACATAGAGATCTTTCATCAAGGCAAACAGATCGTCCAGCATCTCCAGCTGCCTGGCAAACTGTTCGTTCAACACTTCATAATCATCGGT
Organism: uncultured bacterium; assembly: GCA_964635295.1. GTDB lineage: Bacteria > Chlamydiota > Chlamydiia > Chlamydiales > Waddliaceae > Waddlia. The sequence goes on along the minus strand of CAZWOB010000013.1, from coordinate 27,055 downwards.
ATTGGCATCGGTTTCCATAATAAGGGTTGTCAGATTATCGTTGTGCTTCTCTATTTTTCTTACCCCGTTTGCCAGCCTGTCCACCCGATCACCAAATACCTGGTTCTGCTCGCTGAACTCCACGGCGGCTTTAGAGAGTTCGCCGGTCTTTTTCTGAATATCAGACGTGACCCCGGCGAGCTTTTGGAGTTTCGCTTCCGTTGCCTCCAGCCTTGCTGCGACTTTCTTCAACTCTTTGGTTTTCCGCTCGATTTGACGCTTCCCTTTGCGGATCTCCTCACGCCAGTCATCAGGAATTTCCTGTAACCCATCATTGACCCTTTCGAGGCCCTGATTGACCTCTTTCAAGTCTTTGACTTTTTCAGCTAATTTGCCTGTATAGTCCTCTAATGTTTTAAGAATGCCGAAGCGTTTCACATAGAAAGCTGCAAATCCATTCGTGATCGCAAGAAGCGCGCCTGCGACAGCAATCGCCTGCTGACCGATAATATAACACGCGACGGCAGCGATCACCCCAACAATGGTTCCAGCGATAAAGAGTTTGTATGACCAATGGGTTGCTTTTCTCCCATTTAGGGAGCCCTCAGCTTCCTCAACGCCATCATCGACAAGATCGTCAATTGCCAAAGCAGCTTCGGCGGCATTCAATACGGCGCTTGTCATCATACACCTCCCTGTGTATACCGAAGCAAACTCTTGATCGGCAACTAATTAGAATTAAATAATTACTTTACATTTTAATCTTAGAAAAATGTATCAATCGTGATTTTAAATTCATATACAGATTTTAACAATGAGTCAAGAGAGAATGGAATAGCGATTCGCCTTTATCAAGTGTCTCTTCGTACTCGCACTCTGGAATCGAGTCAGAAACCACGGCCCCGCCAAGTTGTACGCTGATCCCCTCATTGTTCCAAAGCATGGTGCGAATGGCGATATTAAAATCAAAGTCGCCGAGTCCATTGAAATAACCGATCGCACCGGTATAGATCCCTCTGGGGCGCTGTTCCAGCTGATTGATCACCTCCATCGCTCTTAGCTTGGGGCAGCCGGTGATCGACCCCCCTGGAAAGCAGGCGCGAACAATTTCAAGAGGACTCCATTCCGGATGACAGAGGGACCGCACCAACGACAGCATGTGATGAACATTTGTATAACTTTCCAAGTGCCAGACTTTTTCTGTGTTCACACTTCCCGGAAGGCTGACTCTTCCAAGATCATTGCGAATGAGATCTGTGATCATGAGCAGCTCGGCCTTTTCTTTAGGCGAACTTAAAAGAGCCTTGATATTTTTGCGGTCCTGTTCCGGTGTCTTTCCCCGCTTGGCAGTCCCTTTGATCGGGCGGGATTCGAGCATGTCCCCCCTTTTCTGCAAAAACCTCTCCGGAGAAGATGAGATGACAGCATGTTCATCGAGACGCAGATAAGCCATAAAAGGAGCAGGATTGGTCCGCGCGACAGTTGCAAACAATTGAAAGGGATCAGACTGTCCTGAGTAAATAAACTCTTGCGAGAGATTGACCTGATAGATCTCCCCTTGCCTGATCAGATCTTGAGCAGCAAGCACCTTATCGAGATATTGCCGCTTCTCTTCCCCTTTCTGAATGCAGTGTAAAGAGGGTGATTTTCGACAGGGCAGCTCTTGATCCAGATCAGAAATAGAAAATGACTCATCACCGTGTACCTTGACAGCGCCGGTTCTGTGGTCAACTTCGACGACCACAGATGGTTGATAGAACACAGCGTAGGGAAGTGTACCGATCTGATGAGGGATCGTGACATCGTAATCGCTGAAAGCCCCCATTTCGTAGGAAAAATATCCTGTCCATTCTGGATAGGGTTTTCCGGAAAATGTTAGCGGCAGATTCCATGGATCCTCATTTGAGGCGACAACTTTTTTCTTAGGAAAAAGGCATAAAAAAGATTTTTGAGCCGAGTCGAATGTACCTCCGGAATAAAACAAACACGTCCCTGGAAGATCGGCATAGCGGCTTGCAAGGGACAAAAGTTCTAGTGGGGTCATCGACTTTTTATTGCAGTTCATCCGGGATGATCATATTGTGATAGACCACATCGACATCGTCGATCCCTTCGAGCCATTCGAGCAGCTCAAGATTTGATTTTGCCGTTTCAATGTCGCACTCGACAGACGTTTTCGGAATCATTTCAAGAGAGGCATCATCGCATTTAAAACCCAGCTCTTCAATCGCCTCTTTCACTTCAAAAAGCATGGTCGGTTCTGTTGTGATGACAAACATTTCCTCTTCTTTTTCAAATTCTTCTGCGCCGGCCTCAATGGAAGCGTTGAACAATTCCTCTTCGATCGCATGGTCGAGAGCCATTTGGATCACCCCTTTCCTGTCAAAATTAAATGAGACGGAACCGGGTGTCGCAATCGAGCCCCCTTTCTTGTTCGTTGCGATCCGCATTTCTGAAGCCAGCCGGTTTTTGTTATCGGTCATGGCATCACAGATAATCCCCACTCCACCATGTCCATAAAGCTCATAAGTCAGTTCATCAAAGTCTGCCTGGTCTGCCTCAGAGGCTTTCTTGATGTTCCGATCGACGATGTCGTTCGGAACATTTTGCGATTTCGCATTTTGCAGGACAAGGCGCAAGCGCGGGTTGGCCTTAGGATCGGGACCGCCCACTTTAACAGCACTGATAATCTCTTTCGCGATGCGGGAGAATACTTTTCCCTTTTTAGCGTCAGCGCGTGCCTTTTTGTGTTTGATGTTTGCCCATTTGCTATGTCCGGCCATCTTTACCTCATTCTTATCAATCGTTCACGGTTCATGTCGATCCACTCCATCGCGTGGTCGTAAGCATGGAACCTTTTTTCCATAGATTTAAACTGTTGATGATGCACCTTTCTCTTTCCCTTTCCATCACAATAACTGGGAAAAACATGGTGCAGCATTTCATGATAGATCACAAAGGACAAAATATACTCGGGGACGTCCACTCTGTCCAGCAATCGGTTCACTTTTATCAAACGGAGGGGCTGCTGGTACAGGCCAAATGTAAATTGCGATCTGTATCTTTTTCGCTGCTGTTGAAACCATGTAATATTCAAGTCCAGGCTGTTCTCGAAATACTCCCCGTTCACCTGGTCCATGATCTCTTTTAAATTATAGATGCTGCCTATCTGGTGTAAATGCTCGTGGCTAAGTTCGTGCGTGTAGTCCAGTTGATTGATCCTGTCCTCCATAAACGATTTAACATCCGGGGTCAGCTGTTTGGATTCTTTTTTGATATAGCAGGCAAGGTCGTCCATGATATTTTTTGGTGCGTCAAGGAAAAAACGGTGCATGGACACTTTGGTGCATTCCGGTTCCCATTTGACGCTCAACATAGTCGAACGGTTGTTATTGATCCGAAGTTTCACGTTTTTTCGCAAGGCGCGTTCGAGCTCAAGCTGAAACTCGGCTAGGGGATATTGATTGTTCATTAATGAGCGAGTAATTTAACTGGTTATTTAAATATGTCTTTCCATAAATATGCGGCCGGTATAAGAACCGTCAGCTTCTTTTATCCATTCGTCCTGTCGTCCGAATTCTTTGAACCCCATTCTTTCATATAAGCGTTTCGCGGGATTTTCCGCGTACACTTGAAGATGGAGAAGTTCGATTTTAAATCGTTCCCGCGCAAGTTCCATTAAAGTAAATAATAATTGAGTGCCGACCCCTTTCGCGCGGTGGTCGGGTCCGACAATAATCCCAAACTCACACTGGTGAGCTAATTTTTTATAAGGCTGTAAATAAAGAGTTGAAATGCCGCACGGCACTCCGTGCATTTCAGCAGTGATACTGCAACGGTAGCGGCTGAACCCGACCCATCGATTGACGGCATCGTCAATTTCCACCTCGTCTGCCATGGGAAACCATTTGGCGACTGAGGGATCCATCAACCAATCTTTTAAATGTTTCGCATCACTGTTTTGGGTGTAGCGAAAATCAAGTCCTTCGATCTCTTTTTTTTCTGGCGTCATGACGTTCAACCGAATTCTTTTAAATATGCATTGACGAACGGATCGAGGTCGCCGTCCATCACTGCCTGTACATTAGCAGATTCTACTTTAGTTCGGGTATCTTTCACAAGGCTGTAGGGGTGAAAAACGTAATTTCTGATCTGGCTTCCCCATCCGATATCCATTTTCTCCCCGCCTAACTCCTTAAGCTTCTTCTCTCTTTCGATCACTTCCATTTCATAGAGCTTGGATTTCAACATCTTTAAGCAGGCTTCTTTATTCTGATTCTGGCTGCGTTGGGATTGGCAGGAAACGACCACTCCTGTGGGAATATGGGTAATTCTGACCGCTGAATCCGTCACATTGACATGCTGCCCTCCCGCACCGGACGCTCGGAACGTATCCACCCGGATATCGTCCGGACTGACCTCTACCTGGATATCATCAGTAATTTCGGGAGTCACATCGACCGAGGCGAAACTTGTATGCCTGCGGTTGCTGCTGTCGAACGGGGAGATCCGTACAAGCCTATGCACCCCTTTTTCCGCTTTTGAATAGCCGAAGGCAAAACTGCCGGACATTTTCAGGGTGACGCTTTTGGTCCCAGCAACCTCTCCAGGAACCATGTCGACCACTTCGCACTTCCACTCCCTTTTGTCACACCACCGTTGGTACATACGGGAGAGCATCTCGACCCAGTCGCACGCTTCGGTCCCCCCTGCTCCGGCATTGATGCTGAGATAGCAGTTCTTGTTATCCAGCTCACCTGAGAGCATGCGGCGGATTTCTAGTTCTCCCAGTTCTGTCTCGATCCTTGCGAGTTCGTCATTCAGCTCCGCTTGCATGTCCGCATCACCGTCCTCTTCCACTTCCGGCTGCAATTCCTTGACATCTTCAATTCTTTGCTTGAGGTCTCTGCAGGGCACGGTCCACTGCTTAAGGGTATTCGATTTGGCGATCAGTTCTTGCGCGGTGTCAGGATCGTCCCAAAAACCGGGTTCCTCCATTCGCTTTTGTAATTCGGCTACCTGATTTTCTTTTTCTGGGATGTCAAAGATACCTCCACATATGGAGGATTCTTTCTTCGAGTTCTTTCACGTCGATTTTCTGCGTTTCGTTGGTCATCAGTGATTCTCCCATACGGTTTTTCATCACGTATTATGGTTGATTATCAGGATATTAGGCAAACGTTTGTTGAACCTATCCAGCGCCAGCTTCATATATCAATTTAATTATAAATTGTATAATATATCCTTTATCAAACAAATCAACTAATAAAAAAAAACAATGAAAGTAATTAATAACTACTGTAATCCATTCTCCAATCAATTCCGTCAATCAGTTATACCGATCTTGTTTAATAATTATGTTTTCAGACGAGGAGGTGCCCGGAATTTCTATCAGACATGTTCGGGTGTTATATTCTCCAGGGAAAATTTGTTGATGGAGTAAATCATGGGAAATTCATCGTTTGTCCATATGAAATCCATCCGAATAAAGTATAAGTATCCTGTATTTGCGAAAACGGCTTCAAAAACGGTCAACCTGACGGAACATGGCTAAACGTTACCGAATCTAGTTGGGAGGAAATCGTTATTAAAGAGTTTTCAACTGATGACGGTATAACTGGAAAGATATCCGGTCGAAATGAAGCCGCTGGGTATTATTACAAAGGTGAATGCAAAAATTCCGAGCTTGATGGAAAGGCTACAATCATTTGGGATACTGTAGAGTGTTTTGTAGGCAGTGGCAGCTTGACTAATCAAACATTTGAAGGAAATGAAAAGCTAACCCTCGCAGCTGGGATGACGTTTGAAGGTAATATCCAAATAAGAATGGACCAAGAAAGATTTACCTACTCCGGTAATGGAAAACTCACACATCCGGATGGCAGAGAAGAAACCGTACGTGTTGAAAATGGCGAGATCATCCATATCGAAGCCTGAAGTTATACCGAACATGATGAATGATGCAACAGTCTCATATTTCGTCGGATTGCCTCTGAATTTTTACCTGCCTGCATCATTCAACTCATTCGAGTTGAACTACTCCGACGTCATCTACATACGGTATTAAATACCATAGATCAATTTAATTATAAATTATATAATACATTATTTATTAAACAAACAAAACAAAAAGAACAATGAAAATAATTAATAACTACTGTAACCCATTCTCTAATCAATTTCGTCAATCAGTTACTCACTTTCACGATCTATCCCTCTCAAGAAAAGTCGCCGCTGTAGCAGCCGCTGTTTTCGGGGCCCTCGCAACTCCTTTTCTATTGTGTATCGGAGGGGTCGCATTATTCCAATTAGCAGTCAAATGGCTGCGACCCATTCAAAACGGAGCGGCAAATATCCAAGCGAACTCTCCTACAACAAACAAGCGTAAAGAGACACGAAATGCAAAAATTGAGGAGTTAAGAGGAAAATTGGCCCTGAACCTTGAAGAAAGGAAAAGAGAAGCTGTCGAACAAGGTTATACTGTCATTGAAGATCCAACAGGATTCTCAGGAAAAGGGTTTTTCGTTGCTGATGATATAGAGATCGGGGGTCATATTCTCCAGGGAGAATTTGTTGATGGAGAAGCTCATGGGAAACTCATCGTTTGTCCATATCTAATCGATCCGAATGAAGTATCCTCTATTTGCGAAAACGGCTTCAAAAACGGTCAACCTGACGGAACATCGCTAAGCGTTACCAAATCTAGTTGGGAGGAGGTCGTTATTAAAGAGTTTTCAACTAATGACAGAACTCTGAATGGAAAGATATCCGGTAGAAATGAAGCTGCAGGGTATTATTATACAGGTGAATACAAAACTCCCATACTTGATGGAAAGGCTACAATCATTTGGGATACTGGAGAGCGTTTTGTAGGCAGTGGTAAATTGATTTATCAAACATTTGAAGGAAATGGAAAGCTAACCCTCGCAGCAGGGATGACGTTTGAAGGTAATATCCAAATAAGAATGGACCAAGAAAGATTTACCCACTCCGGTAATGGAAAACTCACACATCCGGATGGCAGAGAAGAAACCGTACGTGTTGAAAATGGCGAGATCATCCATATCGAAGCCTGAAGTTATCTCCAGGTTAACATTGAGACCGTTGCATAACTCATCAATTTAAATGAGACCCCGTCCTTCAGGACGAGGTTCATATCCCAAATGCAAGTACGTGTTAGATGTTTTTAGGGTATTTATTACTAAATTCATACGGTAAATAAATATTATCAATTATTTTACACTCAATTTTTAAAAAAAAGAGAGAATATCATGCAATCGATTAATCACTACTGCAACCCGTCTACCAACCATTTTCGGCAAACGCTCCAGGATTTCCAATCCTTAAATTTGTCTAAAAAAATCGTTGCCGTGGCCGCTGCAGTTTTTGGAGCGCTCACCACTCCCTTTCTTTTGTGCTTAGGAGGCATTGCGCTCTTTCAACTTGCGGTCAAATGGCTGAAAACAGGTAGTGGAGCTATGGGGAACGTGCAGAACCCTTTATTCGCTGCACATCCAAACACTGCCAGTCGAGCTCAAAGGATTGGAGAGTTAAGGAGTATGATGCGTCTGGATTCTTCAGAGCACTTAGATCATGCAGTTGAACAGGGGTATACAGTACTTTCAAGGGATAATATCGATGGATTTACGGGAAAAGGCTTTTATGTTCAACCGAACAGAATCATTCAAGGAGAGTTCGTCAACGGTCAAGGAAAAGGCAAGGGCATTATCTTTTATGCTGCAAACAACAGGAGAGCTCATGGCATTTACGAGGGGGATATTGCTGAAAAGCCCAAAGGAAGAGCAATCGAGGTGACAGAACACACTTGGTATGAGGGTGGGTTTGATAGGTTACATCATGGCAAAGCAACCCTAAGAAATGATCGGCATCAAGCGACATACAGCGGTAATTTCAGCAATGGGATGATTGATGGTGAAACTTCAATTCGTTGGGATACAGGGGATCTTTTTTCAGGCAACGGACAACTCACTTTACTTATCAATGATTATACCTTCGAAGGCGATGGAATATTGACCTCAGCATCGGGAATAAAATTTGAAGGCCGTATAGAAAACATGCGCATCAGTGGCGATGGTTTCTCCTTCTCAGGAAATGGAACGCTCACCCATCCGGATGGAAGAAATGAAACAGGACAAATCACGAACTGGGTAAAGGTGGATTAAAAACGAGTCGACGCATGAATGCAATTAATCATTACATCAATCCTCTCTCTGACCATTTTCGTCAGTCCATCGAGGACTTCCGGTCACTCTCACTATGCAAAAAAATCGCTGCCGTGGCCGCTGCGGTTTTTGGAACGATTGCGACATTTTATCTGTTAGGCATTGGAGGAGTCGCCACGTTCCAGCTTGCTGTCAAATGGCTGCGAACAAGTGATAAAACAGTTCAAACCGCTTCCACAAGTACTGAAACCCATACAAAACCAATTCAAACGCGTGATAAAAAAGTTTCCAAATTAAGGGAAATGTTAGACCTCTCGCTTGAACAGATGAAGAGAAATGCAATCGAAGAAGGATTTACGGAGGTCACGCTAAACGATCTTCTCTCAAGGTTTACAGGACAAGGATGGAGCTACGATGATGATTTCTTCACTCAAGGAGAATATCGTGATGGGAATCTTATCGGCAAAGTAACGAGTTACAAATTGAATGAATTGAATGCCTGCCTAACAGTATATCAGGGTAGTACGAACACAATTGGACAACAAAATGGGATTGAAGTCGGAAAAGAACATTGGTACGAAGGCGAGTTTCAAAGAGAAGGAACCTATGTAATGCGCCATGGAAAAGGAACCTTAAGAGACGAAGGACGCCGCATGACGTACTCTGGGAAATTCAACAATGATCGACACGAAGGTGAAGCCAAAATAATTTGGGACTCAGGAGAACGATTTAAAGGAACTGCTAGTCTAATTTCACATTCTCCTAATGAATTCAGAGGCGATGGAACCTTTATCTCAAAGACAGGAGAAATATTTGAAGGAAAAATTACAATCTCTAGCGATCGCGACGAGGTCAATTTTTCAGGCCGTGGAACGCACAGGCGTCCAGATGGAAGTGAAGAAACGGGACAAATCGTGAATTGGGAAAAGCTGGATTAAAAATGAGTGGCCGCTTGAATACAATTAATCATCACATCAATCCTTTCTCCAACCATTTCCGGCAGTCCGTAGAGGACTTCCGGTCACTCTCACTATGCAAAAAAATCGCTGCTGTCGCCGCTGCGGTTTTTGGAGCGGTTGCGACATTTTACCTGTTAGGCATTGGAGGAGTAGCCACGTTCCAGCTCGCTGTCAAATGGCTGCAAACACATAAGGCAGGCGTTCAGGACGCTGACGGGAGTTCAGAGACAGCCTTGAATAAAGCGCGTAATCAAAAAGTTTCCGAGTTAAGACGAATGCTGCAACTGAACCATGAAGGACGGAAAAGAAAGGCTGTCGAACAAGGATTTACAGTTATTACAGATTCTACAGGGTTTTCAGGAGAGGGATTCCTTCAAGGAGGCCGTATTACCTACCAGGGGGATTATGTCGACGGTCATTTACAGGGAAAAGCCACCATTTTTTATCCAAATCTTTACAGTGATACCAGCCGAAAAATTTATCAAGGCGATATGGAAAATGACTTAAAGCATGGAAAAGGGATGGTAGCAACAGACCATTGGTGGATCGAGGGTGAATATGTGAATGGCTTTCTTAATGGAAAAGGAACCTTAAGAAGTGATCTGGACGCTTTTACATGCTCCGGTGATTTCGTCGACGGTGAACCTGATGGAGATGTCAACATTCTCTGGGACTCAGGAGGTCGGTATACAGGGTCTGGAAAATTAACTTTTGTTGAAGTTGATCCCAGTTTCATAGGAAATGGGACTTTGACTTCAATATCAGGAATGAAATTCGAAGGTGATATACAAATACGAATCTATAACGACAGGTTTACCTATTCAGGCAATGGAAAACTCACGCATTCAGACGGAAGACAAGAAACGGGACAAATCACGAACTGGGTAAAAATCGCTGATGAACAAGTGGATCCATGAATACAATTAATCATCACATCAACCCTTTCTCCGACCACTTTCATCAGTCCTTGCAGGATTTTAAGTCGCTGTCTCTATCTAAGAAAGTGTCAGCAGTTGCTGCTGCGATTCTTGGAGCGCTCGTCACCCCCTACCTGTTGTGCATTGGTGCAATCGCCACGTTCCAGCTCGCTGTCAAGTGGCTGAAACCGGGAGACTGTCTAAAAGAGAATACTCAAAATAATATCTCCGGGATAAATCGACACGTCAACAGACGAGCTCAGCAAATCGCTGAACTAGAGAGATTGTTACATCTAACTCCTGATGAACGATTAGAAAATGCCGTCGCACAAGGTTATCGTAACCTTACTCCGGAAATCAGCAGCGGTTTTTCTGGAATGGGTTTCCAAATCAACGGGTACCGCACCTATCAAGGAAAATTCGTCGATGGTCAACAGCAAGGTCATGGGATCATGTTTTCGACCGGTTACCGAGGAATAACCCGGTTCATTTACAAAGGGGAAATGGCAGACAATAACAAAAATGGGCATGGGCTCGAAGTGAGTGCGGACCGCTCCTGGTATGAAGGAGAGTTTGTCAAAAACTATTATCAAGGAAAAGGAACTTTCAGATTGGAGAAAGAGTCCGTTACCTTTACCGGTAACTTCAAACGTGGATATCCGGATGGAGACGTCAAGATCACTTGGGATTGCGGAGATCGGTTTGAAGGGACAGGGAAATTAACCAAAGACTTTAACCGCTATCAGTTCAAAGGGCACGGTATCCTGACCACTAGCACAGGCGAAAGTGTTCAAGATCCACTTACAATCACATTTGACGACGGTTACACAGTGCAACTACAAACTAATCGATAGGGTAGCACTCGCTCATCAAATACGGTAAACAACCTTTCTCCCATCATATTAAAATTGCTTGAAAAAGATTCTGACAATGCAATCCATTAACAGCTACCTTAACCCCTTCTCCAACGATTTCCAACAGTCCTTCCAGCATTATCACTCATTGCCCCTGGTGAAAAAAGCAGCTGCTGTCGCTGCCGCAATCTTCGGTGCGCTCGCCACCCCCTACCTGCTATGCTTAGGCGGATTCGTCGCTTTTCAACTAGCTGTCAAATGGCTGAAATCAAGCAGGGATGCTGTCCAAAATGCTGATGAAAATACTGAAACACTTTCCAGGACCTCCCAAACACACAACGTAAAAGTCGACAAGTTAAGAAAATTGTTTCAATTATCCCATGAAGAACGGAAAAATAAGGCTGTTGAAGAAGGGTTTACACCCCTGACAGATCCTTCAAATTATTCAGGTAAAGGCTTTCTGACTTACACTAAGGAAACCTATCAAGGCAACTTCAAAAATGGGCGGAGAAACGGAAAAGGTCTCTTATATATTCACAATCCTGATGGATACATAAAAAGAATCTATCAGGGAGATTTCCATCATGACAAGATTTCCGGGACAGGAATCGAGGTAGGTAAAGAAGGCTATTGGTTTGTAGGGTCCTTTAAAGATGGGATGTACGATGGGACAGGGATTTTCAGGAACGTAATCAATTCCACGACCATGACCGGTTCTTTCATACGCGGCGTGCCCACAAGAACAGTCAAGATCATTGGGACACAGGAGAATGACTGACCTGAACGGGATTCACTGTATTCACGAGCGATCATTACGAATTCAATGAAATTTCCTTTTTATTGAGTAACGATGGGGTCACCCTTCATTTTGTGAAAAAAAAACTGCCGTCCAAGATTCCATAAAATCAAGCAGATTAAAATCGGATAGCAGATCTTGAACACCGGCGCTGTGACAAAGGTGATCCCCTCCAGCCCGAACAACGACATCACATAAGTGGCTGCTAAAGCAATGACGACTGACAGGACCGGATGCTGTTTCTGCTTGAACACCTCATCGTGCAAATAATCGGTGTAGGCCAATATCAAAGCGATCGAAGTGGAAAAGCAAGCGAGAATAATCGCCAAAATTGCCGCAAACGACCATGTGGGCCCCATCAGGACCTGGGCCAAATAGGCCAAAGCTTCATCTTTGGGCACCCCCTCCAAAAGCCCCGCATGCCTTGCGGAGACAGCAATCAAACTGATGTAGACACCTCCGAGAATTGAAATGCCGATAACTGAAGAACGCGCAACAAGCCTCAGCGTCTGCTTCATGGAGCTTCCAGATTGGTTGATGATATGGATCACAGAAGCGGAGAAAAAAAACGACGCGATCAGGTCCATTGTGTTGTACCCCTCAATGATCCCGGATAAAAACAGCCCTTCATTAATCCCGTCCACAACAGCAGGTGTTGGCGGAGCGACAAAACCCTGATAGAAAACACAGGCAATACTTCCTAGAAGCAAAGGCGTGATCCACTTCCCCAAAATATCTAAAATTCCCAGTTTTTTTGAGACCACAAAAAAGACCAACGCACTATACAGCAAACTGAAAATCCAAAGGGAAGGCATGGAGTCAAAGTAAGAATTCAAACTGGCGAAAGCCAGTGTCATGCATCTTGGAGCAGATCCTAGAGGAATCCAGATTGTTAACAGAAAAGTACTGAGGATAAACCCCGGGATACGTCCGATCGTGTTGAAAAAACTGGCATAACATCCCTTGTACATGACCATGGCCACGACCCCAAGGAAGGGCAGCAGGACTGCTGTGGTTAAAAAGCCCATTCCCATCGTCAACCAATGATCCTGCGAAACTTTCCCCACGAAAAGAGGATAAATCAAGTTCCCCGAACCGAAGAACATCGCAAAAAGCGCCAGACCGATGATTAGAGATGGTGTACCTTTATCTAACTTCATACAATAAACTGCTCCCAGGACTTAAGCGTGCGATGAACCTCACACTGCCCAACCCCTTTACTTCTTTTATTTTTTAGGTATATACCGATAATGTTTCAAAGTTGTGCTTCAGACTTCATCGAATTTCCTGAAAACGCAATTTTGAAACATTATCGGTATACTGAAAATGCCGGCAGAGAACTTTCAATACTATTAACAAAAGAATATTTTATATATTTCTTTTCTTTTTTGTCAATTTCCTATCGAAGATTGCAAAAAATACAGGACAACAGTATAGTCGCAACAATTAACATTAGCCAAAGTGTAAACTTATTATCGAATACAATTTTGAAATGTCAAATAAGTTTAATTATACCGATCGTGATTCAAAATTTAAGTTTCAGGCGAGGAAGCGACCTGAATTTGAGCCAGACGCAGTCGACGCTGAAGCAGTTCAACTCGAATGAGTTGGACGATGCAAGCGGGATTAAATTCAGCGGCAAGCTGACGAAGCATGGAATCAAATTTTGAATCACGATCGGTATACATAACAAAAAACGGGAATAGGAAGACGGAAGGTAGCTGAGAGAGGGATTCGAAAAAAGAATTTCAAATTTGACAGATCCGGTTATCTTCCTTCATCGGAAGTTTCATCATTGTAAATATCATTAACTTAAGTATTTTAATTTAGGAGGATATCCTTATGAACATTACAGCTATTCAAAGTGGAATAGGTGAAGCCGCATCTAAAGTTTTCGGATCCTTGAAAGATGCCGCTATTTGGAGCGGTCACCAGATCTCTAAAGGTTTCGACAAATTCGCTGAATTGATGAAATCAGCCTGGAACGCGGCATTCCCTTTCCTGAAAGATCTTGCGATCCGCACTGCCGATTTCCTTAAAACTGCCCCTGGAATGGGACTTGTCCTCGGCGTAACAAGCTTGGTCTTGGGCTACACTGCACACTCTATGAGCGACAAGAAATGGATCTCTCTTGCATTGCAGGTGTCTTCCATTACACTCGCCCTTGGAGCTGGTGCTGTTCTCGGTTATGGTTATGCAACCGGACTGACAACTCCATTGATCTAACCCGTTTCATTACAAGGTCTCGCAGGAGCAGTGTCAAAGACATCACTTCAGCGAGGCCCTGTCGCTAAAACAATTCAGCAATGACTTTTTGTTGATCATTGAATCGAAGATGCCATTTTTTCACCGGCTCTGTCAGAGGCTCTTTTTTAAATTCGACGCCTGACTCATTTTCCACAGCTGTCAGACGAAATCCATCAGGGACAACGATCGAAAGGTTCCCATTTAACGCCACATTTTCAGCGATCAACTCCCCCTTTCCTTCAAACACAATTCCAAGCGCTTCATGCCTAACTGGGGTATTTTTCCAATAATCACGGGTTTTCTCCCTGTCAATCCCGCGATTATTGATCGTCACGTTCTTCAAACGGCAGAATGTCTGTCCATTGCGCCCCGAAATAAGCAACGATCCCGCCAAACGCATGTTTTCAAAATCGACATCTGAGATGCAGACCTGCAATTCTGAACCGTTTTTAAATTCTCCACCGCGAATTTTTTGGCCGATCAATCGATATCCGGGACCAAGAGAGGGGTTAAATAGAAAAATGAGGTTCGGACCGGAGTCGAGATAGGCTTCCTTTTCGATCAGAGCTGGAACATCCGCCCCGCATTCCTGGACAAGAAGTTCCCGATGAAGGGACAGCAGGGTATAAAAACAGAACTCCGGAGTTTCCTCACTGTGGTTCTGAGGATCAAAGGACTTTTTCGTCACCCCCATTGTTTTCTCCCGATCATTGTAGGTCAGATACACGGGCAGATCTTCAGGTTCCAAAGAGTCAAAAACAATGGCGTCGGCGATATTTTGCATGGTCGATTCCAGCCGCCCCGCTTTAACCAGCTCGACACGACCGTCCGGATTCCTGAAGGGAGCCTCTGACTTTAAATTGATCAGCATTCCCGGAACAGGACATTTAGGGACCAAGGAGCGCACATACTCCAAGTCAACGAAAAGAATGTTTGTATTTGCAGGGTATTGGGAGTAAGAACTTCCCTTCTTTTCTGGAACATCTTCAATACCGTTCTTCTTAAAATCTGTGTATTCGATATTAGTGATCTTGTACGATGTTTCCCCATTGATAGTTGTTTCGATCAAAACAACCATCCCTTCAGCCGCCTGCACCTTGCGCGGGCAGGAAGCAAAACCAAAGGCTTTGTCATGGTGAAGGCCAATTCCCGTAAACGCGAGTAAACTGTCGTCCTCGCCTGCAAGCGGGTTGTTGATCTGTCGGACAAGAGCCTTGCTTTTCCCCTGCTTGCGCAGCCATTCAAACGCTCCTTGATCCTCCATCAACTTCCATAATACGCCGTGCCCTCCAGGCTTCATATATAAGTCAAAGGGTCCCGCCATCGCCCAATGCCCGTCAACTGTGATAACTGGAACAAGCGGCTGAACGACAAAATGGAAGGAGTCGGGAGATCTGCCAAACCAGCGGTTGTCCTCAAGGATCTGCCTCATCCTCTTATCGTTGTCCTTTTCCATCGATGTCATCAAGACAACGGGAACCTCGAGCTTCTTTCCTGTGATTTTTTCATAAAGGGCTTCCCTTCCACGAAGGTCGGAGATCAACAACTCCAATAGAGTCCTTCCGCAAAAATTCAATTCGGCAGCGGGGAGAGCTTCACCATTATGGGGGTCGGTCAAGCTCAAGCGATCGCCTGCCCCTCCCACGGGATAGATCTCAGCCATTTTGTCCATCCCCTCTATGCCCCATCTGACATAGGCGTCCCTGTTCGGGGAATCCTGATGGATCCCGGTTTTCGGAGGCTGTTTCAATTGGGCTTTGTTATCCCAATCGCGAGTTGAAGATTGAATCAGCTCGACCACCGTTTGATGATAACCGACAATTCCGCCAATATGGTCGTAAAACTGTTCCACTTTTTTCAACTGTTCTGCCATTTCCTGCATCTGCCCGGTGAGATCCCGGGCAGACTCCCATCCCTGGAACACGACATCCGCTTCCCCAATTGCGATCACGGATAACAAAGCGACCTGCAAAGAGTTGTCCAACTCCCCTACACTCTTCCCGATCCTCTCGTTTTTGGTCAGATAGTCCTTGACCTCAGGAACTTGAAAAAGAGTACCCAGCTTCTCATCTTCATTTTTCCCTTTGGCGAGAGTTTGCGCCAGGCTTGCTAAATTCTGTTGCGATGCAGATGACATGTGATCTTCCTTGGGTGCACAAGCTGAAAGAATACCAATTGAAAAATAAAAAATGAATAGATGCACACAAATTGAGCGATAAACCTGTTTTAATTCCATGAAGCTCTCACTATTTGATTTTGTAAGTTGCCATCATTTTCGCTTTGATGCAAGGTCTTGCATCAAAGCGAAAATGATTTACCCTGCCTATAAAAAGGGAATCTATGATACTCTATACGATAACCTTTGACTATAAATTGGAATACGAGATAAAAAAGTCCGTTTAGAGTTTGAAAGCACTTTCTTAGAGGGTGTTTACAAATTATAAGAAGTGAAGATTATGCAAGATTTTTTTGATGTGTGTAAGCTTAGCGAACGCGGAGCAGGAGGCAAACTTGGGAAAGTTTGTGAGTGCGAGCGTTATACACAGCGAAAAAAGATGGCATAAGATTCCTTTTTAGATTTTGTAAACGCCCTCTTAAATTGCCTGCTTTCATTAAACATATAGAGGGTTCTTTGTGCCCGTTGCAAATCACTGACGATGATGGCAGGCAATGAAAATGACTATCGATATTATTTGGTACCTATAAAGGAGAATAACAATGCCAAAAGAAAAAAAACCATCTGCGTTCATGAAACCAGTAGGCGTTAGCGACGCTCTAGCCGAAATTGTTGGAAAAGGTCCAATGGCGCGTACAGAAGTCACCAAAAAGCTCTGGGACTACATCAAGAAAAACAAACTGCAAGACCCAAAAAACAAGAGAAATATCGTTCCAGACCAAAAACTGGCAAAAGTTTTCGGTTCTACTCAAGCGATCGATATGTTCAAAATGACAAGCAAAGTATCTAAGCATCTACATGAAGCTGAGCTGGCTGGCTCCAAGTAATCTGCGCTCATATACTGTGGAAGTTTCCAACTTCCACAGTATCTCGCCGCTCCTCTGACATGACCACACCCAAACAGCAACATCTATCAGACTATTTATGGGACCTTTGGTGTGCCTGTTCCATTATTGGGATTTGGCCGCGCTTCATCGAGCCCCGGCTGCTAGCGACAACCCGGTTGAAACTTCCGATCCCTAATCTTCCAAACGGGATCACAGGGTTGAAGATCGTACAGTTCAGCGACCTTCACCTGCACCCAAAAGTCTCCCAGCGCTTTCTGAACAAGCTGGTGAAGAAAATCAACCGCTCAAAACCCGATATCCTGGTTTTTACCGGAGACTTTCTTTGCAACTCCAGGATGCTGGACAGGGACAGATTGATCGCAACATTGAACCATCTAAAAGCCGCGCACGGCTGCTACGCGATTATGGGGAACCATGACTACGATCAGAACGTGTCCATTAATCCTGAAGGGGTCTACGACGTCCATGAACCGCAGACAGCAATGATCAAACAGGGGTTCAAAAGATTGCTTTCCCCTCACTACCCGACAGGCGAGGTCAGCAATGAGGCCAGGCAGGTCCCGATCAACCCCGAACTCTTGACAGCTCTTGAAGACACCCCTTTTAAAGTTCTCGACAACCGGACTGAAACTCTTACAATTAACAACAGCCGTTTGAACTTGACCGGGCTCGGTGAATATATGCTCGGCCGCTGCCTCCCCGATCAGGCTTTTGCCAACTATCAAACGGATGCTCCGGGAATTATCCTGACCCACAATCCCGACAGCGTACCCTTACTGAAAAACTTTCCCGGCCACCTTATCTTGTCAGGCCATACGCACGGAGCGCAAGTCAACCTCCCTTATCTCTGGAACCACTTCACCCTTATGGAGCAGCCTCAGTTCAAGCGCGGCCTGTTCCCATTGGATGGCAAATGGCTTTATGTCAACCGCGGATCCGGCTCAGTGATGCCGTTCAGACTTTTTTCCACGCCTGAGATCACAACAATCACCCTTGAGGACCAGCGATGATCTTTGCCATCTACTACACCAGAGTCGGAAAGCCTTTTCTGAATAAATTCACCGAGTTCTTTCCAAATTTGAAAGATGATCTCGACAAGCGTTTTCCAGACAATGTTGACAATGAGATCTCCCTCTGTTTTCAATCGATTAAACGTTTTCATCCTGAAGCAAGGCTTGTCCTTCTCACCGATCAGAAAACACCGGTCCAAACGCTCGAGGATGTTGAAGTGGTCCGTTATGATGTCGATCCTGAGCAGCCCGCTTATATGAGGCTCAAGGCTCAGCGACAATTCTTATTATCCGTCACGACATCCGAACCGATCGTCTTTTGCGACTACGACCTGCTTTACCAAGATTCAATTGACCCCCTCTTCAACAATGACTTCGATCTCGCCTTCGTCTATCGCAAAGCGTATCATGGCTCTGCCCATCCAGCCCCCCTCAACGGCGGCTTCATGGGGATCCATTCAAAAAGCCTTGCGAAAGCGATCCATTTCCTTGAAGCCATCCATTCCTATTACCTCAAGCATTTCCCGGGATATAAAGAGTGGGGAGGCTATCAGGCATCCCTCAATGAATTCATCGGGGCCGAAAACATACACAACGCTTTCCCCAATCCGGTTACTGTTGACGGAATCCGAATCCTTCTTCTTCCATCAACAAAATATAATTACGCTATCGAAACAGAAACGGGCATCATCGACTTTAAACCCGAAAAAAAGATCCTCCATTTCAAAGGGGCAAGAAAAGAAGCGATGGCAGACTATTGGAACACCTATCTGGCATGAAAAAATACAAATTGATCATTGCCTATGACGGTACTGAATACAGCGGTTGGCAGTTTCAGCCAAACGCAAAGTCCATCCAGGAGGTCCTGGAAGAAAAACTGGAGATTTTAACGAAGGCCCGCACCCCTCTTTATGGAGCGGGACGGACGGATGCCGGCGTCCATGCAATGGGACAGGCCGCACACTTCAAAGTTGAAGCCCCTGTCGACACCCGTCTCTTCCGACTTTCCCTCAATGGCCTTCTTCCGAAAGATATCCGTGTCATGGAAGTTGAAGAGGTCCCGTTGGATTTTCATGCGCGGTACAGTTCGGTCAATAAAATCTATCACTATCATCTGAACCTGGGTCTTGTCCAGGACCCATTTGAAAGAGCATACAGTTGGAACATCACCAACCCGTTGAACATGGAAGCGCTGGAAAAAGGAGCTTCCTATTTGATCGGCACGCACGATTTTTCCGCTTTCGCAAACGAAGCGACGCAGGGAGCGGCGAAAAAAAATCCCGTGCGGACATTGAAACGGCTTTCAGTTGTTCCCGAGAGGATCGGCGCCAGGCTGGAGTTTGAAGGGGAAAGCTTCCTTTATAAAATGGTGCGGAATATCACCGGAACATTGATCGAGGTCGCCAAAGGGAAAAGAGCGCCGGAAGAGATGAAAGAGATCCTGGAATCGAGGGACCGCAAACGTGCTGGGCGCGCCGCGCCGGCCAAAGGTCTTTTCCTCGTTAGAATCGACTACCCTCCAAACCCATTAAACACGAAAAAGCGATGATCTTTGCTGTCCACTACTCCAAGCTTAATGACGGTACGATTCAGAGCATTTCAAAACAACTGTCCGGGAAACTGAAAGAATCCTCAAAATTCCAACCGACAGACCTCCCCAAAATTTTATCTATCTGCTTCCAGTCCATTCAGCGTTTTCACCCTGATGCAAAATGCGTTCTCCTAACGGACCTTGAAACTCCTGATCCAGGTTTGGAAAATGTTAAAATGATCAGGTATGAGGTCGACCCTCAAGAACCCGTCAGATCAAGGTTAAAAGCACTGATCCTCTACCTGGAATCTATCGACGAGAAGACGCCTGTTGTCTTTTCTGACTACGATATGATTTTCCAAAAGAACATTGAAAACTTGTTTGAGGAATCCTTTGATATCGCTTTTACTTATCGAAAGGGAGAGACGGAAGAGATCCCTGCTGATCAAGAGTACTATCCCTACCCGATCAACGCCGGGCTTTTTCTCATCCATCCTGATCGCCATCAGCAAGCTCTGGTCTTTTTGAAAGCTGTTGAACGATTTTTCGAGAAAAACTACCCCGATTACATGGTTTGGAGCGGAGAACAAATTTCAATCAATCAGTTCATCGGTGTAAAGAATATCCACCAATCCTACCCCAACTCCATTCAGATTGGAACAACAACGATCCAGCTTTTCCCCGCTGCTGAATATAATTATACTGTTGGTGGAAGCGCGTTCCTCCTGGACTATCAGCCCAACAAGGCGATCCTTCATTTTAAAGGGCCGCGAAAGCAATTGATGCTGGAGTACTGGCAGACCTTTTACGAAGCCAACTGACTCAGCGATTCATAGTGTCTGGCACCTTTTTCCAAAAACTCTCCCAATTCGGGATAGTCGACCTGGGTGATGAATATCGCTTCTGCCGGGGTTTCCAACAGTGCCCGCATCCCTCTCGGCGTATCCTCGAATCCAATCACTTTTTTCCCATCGGGACATAGCTGGCTGATCGCATTCAGGTAACACTCAGGGTCCGGCTTCGCTTTGCTATAGGTTTCTCTTGTATACCAATGGGGTATCGTCTCCAACACTGGATTATCCTTTTTGATCAGATCGATCTGCTCCATTGGAGAGTTAGTGACGACGCACCGCTCGACCCCCTCTTTATCCAGCGCCCTCAGCAGCTCTTCCGCTCCAGGCATCATGGTCACATGTCCGCTACTTAACAGCTCGACCATCGCATTTTTTTTCTCCTGATAAAGCACATCCCAATCCGGCTCATCCGCTTCCAGCCCAGGAACCGACTCCATCAATTCCTTCCTCAACGTTGCTTGATTATAATGCGCTGCACGGCAATAGCGCGGAAAAGTCCACGGCAGATCAAACCCCCTGTCCGCGCACATCTTTTTATAGGCTCGATAGTGGACCTCTTCGGTATTGACGAGGAGGCCGTCAAAATCAAAGAGAAATAATTGATAATCTTTCACCCATTCCATTATGATATCCCTTTTATATTGAACAAACATTATGCCCTGATGCTGTGGTTTTTCACAATCTTAACGCTTGTACTCACCGGATGTTCCAACACGGACGATTCCCCTGGACAAACGAACAAAGGCAATCAGGTCGCCAGGCACAGCACCGACGTCAGCATCGCTCTTGAACCCCCTCGCTACCAGCCGCCGCCGCCATACCCCTGGGAGAAGGGAAATATTGGTAACCTTCCAAAAATCACCAAAGAATATTTTCGCTGCAACGGAAGCCTGTTAAACCCTGAAAAGATGGTGGAAAGAAATGGAAGCCTCGAAAGGATCGCAGACTGCGGAGGCGCAGAAAAACATAGCCTTCCCTTAAAAGACGGGAATGAATTTATTCAGCCCATCCTCATTACCCTCATGAATTATTTGCAGGCCGAAACAAACAAGCGGGTCGTGATCACATCGGGACATCGCTGTCCCGATCACAATCAATATGTCGACGATTCCAGAAGCAATCTCTATTCCAAACATCAAGTTGGCGCTGAAGTCTCATTTTACGTACAAGGTCTGGAAGAGACCCCTGAAACCATCATCCAACTATTGCTCGACTTCTACAAAGACCATCCCGATGAAGAGTATCGTCAATTTAAACGGTACGAAAAAGAAGATACCGGGGTCACGACCAAACCCTGGTTTAATAAAGAGATCTATTTCAAATTGTACAAGACCGATGAAGGGCGCAATTTTGACAATCGGCATCCCTTCCCCTACATCGCGGTCCAAGTACGCTACGATCCTGTCGCCAAAGAAAGGGTGTTCTACAGTTGGGATAAAGCATATAAAAATTACTTAAGGTGGTAATTAATTTATCATATCTTTACAATACTATAGGCAACCCAACTAACCAATGAGGTTGCATATGAAAATAATAAATAAACTCTTTTATTCCTTTATATTACTCTTTCTAAGTGCGAATGTTCTATCTGCCAAGGAAGACTATCGCATCGAAGACCAACCGATGGCCTTGGAAGAGGCATTGAGCATTCCTGCATCCGGGACACTTAAACAAAAAGACAACGGCTTTATCTATCTTGATCTGGACAACGCATTTATCGATGCTGTTGTGCCGCAGCTGGATATGCCCGGTGAGCTCCGCCCTCGGCCGACCGCGACGAAATCAATGGGTGCCCACATCAGTGTCTTCCATGAGAAGGAAGGGGTCCAGCCTGTAGAACTTGGACAGTCTTTTCATTTTGACATCAAAGATATCAGAAGCTTTACCCTTCATACGCGCGACGGACTAAAAAAACTGTGGGTGATCTCGACTGATTCCCCCGAGCTTGAAGAACTGCGGGAAAGCTATGGCCTTGGCCCCAAGCTCAAAGGGTACGACTACCATATTTCACTTGGGAAACAAATGCCAACAGCGCCAGATGGATGGCAGGACAAGCATGAGTTTTCCTGGTTCGACCTTTCTGATGAACCTACAGACGACCTGGATACCGAAGGCGACTTTGTGATCGTCGACTCCCCTCAAGTATTGGAAACGGCAAAAAAAGTGAATCAGGTCGGCCAGCTGTGTCTGAAGAGCAACGGCTATTCTTATGTCAATGTCGATGACGCCTTTGTTGAGAACGTCGCCAACTTGCTTCCTACCGAAGGGGATTTTAAACCTCTTCCAACGGGATCGAAGAAATTGGGCGCACATATCAGCGTACTGTACGAAGATGAAATGATCGGCAAAGAGATCTGGGATTTCGTCGATGCTGGCGATTGGTTCTCATTTGAGGTGAGGGACCTGCGCTATTTCGATCGGAAGACAGGCAATGGCATTAAGCGCTATTGGCTGTTGGCTGTTGATGCTCCCGGCCTGCAAAGACTGCGCAAGCACTATGGGCTGAAGCCTAAACTTCAAGGGCATGATTTCCATATCACATTGGGCACCGAAGAGATTGTTGAAGCAGTCTTGCCGGAAGCTGCATAAATAACAGGAAGGGGCTTCGGCCCCTTCTTACGCAGGGTAGAAATTCCCTGAAAAACCCCCTGTTTTCTTCAACATTAAGGGAGCATTATGATCCTCGATAATCCTTGGAGGATCTATGGCTAGCCATGTCAACAACGTAGCTCTTGATATTGACCATTTGCTCACCTGCTTGTTCACAACGACCGATCAGGAAGCTGCATTCTTTCTTCGTGAGGGTGCCATCCTAACCGCGATCAAAACGCACTACATCGGCCCAGGCATCATTGAATTCATCAAGTTTCTGTTTTCGCAAGAGAATATCCTTGTTTCTTTTTTCAGCAATGGAAGGGAGAAGCGCAATGTCAGTTTTGTTCGAGAACTGATCTCACGCGCTTTAGGAACTGAACGCTGCGCTGAAATCATTGATAAAATCAAGATATTGTCTCGTGAACAACTTGTTTATGGAGATATTGGAAGGAAAAGAAGACATGCAAAGAAGTACGGTTTAATCTATCAAGATAGAAGCAAAGACATCACTAAATGCTTAGATCCTGGAGAAGACCCCAAGCACGCCGTTCTTTTAGAAGACAATGAAGGGAATTTTTTTCCTGGCCAAGAGGGAAACATTCTTTTGTGCTCCAGCACTTTCACCAAGAGCTATTCTGAATATCCACGATACGCCCGCTTCACAGAAGGTGGGAAGCGAGTACTCAATTGCGTTTTCGTAGCTCAAGAAAAACTTGAAGATGATAGTTTAAAAAAGGAGATCATTGATCATCAAAAAATTGCTATCTTCCAACGTGGATCAAGCTTCTCGGTTGGATATATCAATAGGAGGACCGAAGAATATGTTGAGCGAACTCTGAGTGAAGAGGAAAACGGTGAACTGCTTTCCGCTTTAGCTTCCCTTGCTGAAAACGTGGATCTCAGACTTTCACGCTTCAAAAACATTGAAAAGGGAAGCGATCTGGAAGCGTTGATCTATGAAACAGTGGAACAGCATGAAGGAAAAACGACCTGCCTGCATCATGAAGCAAACCAAGTCTATTACTTTACAGGTCTTCTGTTCAAAATAATGGAATTAGCAGAAGAGAACCGTTCGTCTATTTCCGAGGAACTGTTCAAATTGCAGTTTATTTCAAATCAAGATGGCACGTTTCGACGCAATCGCGGGCTTTTGTACGATGAACGGATTTACGAACTTGGCTTAAGCATCTTGCAAAGGTTTAACCAAAACCTTCGGTTTCACAGTCCTCTTTCTTTTTATCAAGTTGTCACAACACCAGTTAATCAAGAAGAGAGTGAATTGATCAGATCATACCGAGACAATGAAAATGAAGAAGAATGTACGATCATGTGAAAAAAAGAGGAGGTTTAATAGATGATCTTTTTGCCCCCTCTTTTTTATTCAGAATTTTTAGACAGTAGCGTTTTCTTCGTTTTCCTCGAGATCGAGTTCTTCGGCATCCATCGCCATGATCTCGTCGATCGCTAAATAAACCTGAAGGAAGTCCCAGCCGAATTGACCGACCGTCTCTTTCAATTGCTCAATGTTATCAATCGATTGCAGTTTTTCCTGAACTCTTCCCATTGAGGACAACAGCTCGTCCGCTTCACCTTCATATTCGGCGTCGTTTTCAATGCCGTTTTTCAATGTTTGATGAAACGCGTTTAGAGTTTCTTTGAATTCTTTAAAATCTTCTAAGTACATGATATTCCCCATATTGATTTGGTAATTTGATAAATGATAACCGAACAACCTCCTTAGATACAAGGATGAATCAGAAAATCACAATAATTTACTGAAGATCATCGTATCGTGAAATTTACCATCGACAAGAATATCATGCCTCATCACTCCATCAAGATGATACCCGAGGCTTTTTGCAAGATTGGACGACCTTGTGTTTTCCGTGTTACAACGAATGACCAGACGATGAAATCCCGCATCAAAAAGGACTTGTTCGAGCGTGTGGACAGCATCGCGCATCAGCCCCTTCCCTTCAAACGCGCTCGAAATCCAGTATCCTATCTCACATTCCGCGTGCTTCCATCTCAAGTTGAATACGCTGATGTTTCCAGCGTAGTTTCCGCTTGCCTGATCGAAAAGCGCAAAAGCGAAACCTGCTCTATTTTTCCACTGTTCGAATGTCAGTTTGATGAACTCCTGCTCATCCTCGACTGAATGGATATCGGCCACCCAGGGAAGGAATGTCAGCAGCCGTTCACGGTCCTGATCGACACAGCGGAACATAGGCTCTGCTAAGTCCAGCTCTGGCTTTTTTAATACAACACGTTTTCCACTCACTTCTCTTGGAAACTCGTGGGGTTCAACTGCTGACATTTACCTATCCTTTTTGCAAAGCATACCGATATGACAATTTCCGATAAATATTGACGATCGTGATCGCGATAATAAACGGATAACAGATCGAAACAACAGGATGGATGATGCTCATGATCATTCCAAACCCAAAGTTGGACATCATTGCAGTAATCAACATCAGCACGCAAACAAATTGATGATAAGTGAGCCAGCCTGACAACAGTTCGCTGGAAAGAATATGGCTGATCGTCATCGTCAGGCTCACAACAGTGGTCAGGCAGGCGAGCATGATCGCCAAATTCGCAACCGCCCCGAAGGTCGACCCGAGCGTTACGTTGGCGAGATGCGTCATCAACTGCTCTGGAGGAACATCGGTTAAATATGAACTGAAATGGGCCGCTGCACCTGTCAGACCATAATAAATAACCGCAAGCAGAAGACATCCCAACGCTCCAGCGGTCAAAGTCATCCTGAAAATTGCCTTGTTGGAGCAACTCCCCGTCTTTTGCAATTGCAGTGAAATCAACCTCCAAATCCCTGAGGAAAAATAGATCGAAGCGATCAGGTCCATCGTGTCGTACCCGGTGGAAATCCCAAAGGTAAAGGCACTCAAACCAGAACGCTGACTTTCAACAAGAGGCTGGTCAGAAGAATACCCCTGGTAAATGATACAAAGGAGCGACCCGATCAAGATGGGAGACAGGAATTTTCCTAAGACGGGTAGGATCAAACGCTGCTTCCAACAGCAGATAAGCACTGATACACAAAACAACGTGGAAAAGACCGATACCGGTATTGAAGGAATAAGAGAGTTTGTGGCCGCATAGGCAACGGTCACACATCTGGGCAAGACACCAAAGGGGCCGAGCAGAGCTAAAGTGACTAGAATGATAAAGGCGCTTGGAGTTCTCCCGATCCAGGCAAAAAAATCGGTGAACTTCCCATGAAAAAGCGTGGAGCCGATGAGCCCCAAAAGAGGGCCGCCGATTGCTGTCACCAGCAATCCTAAAAAGGCCCAGTGGAAAGCATCCTGCGTTTCCATTCCTAGAATTAACGGGAAAATGGCATTTCCCGCCCCGAAAAACATGGAGAAAATGGCCAGGGCCATTGATATGAGAGTATAGTTGATTGATTGTCGCATGACGTCATCATCCTTTTGAAGTAATTAATTGAACGAAATAAAAGTGTAGGAAGAAATAAGATGATGTGCCGCTAGGGCACGACAAAGACGACGACAGGATAATTGATAGATGTAGTCAATTCAGTTCTGTACATAATTGGAATAATATCAAAAACTAAAAATTCTGACAATGTAGAAAATAATGTAAATTGATCGTATAATTATACCGATAATGTTTCAAAATTGTGTCTAAGCTATTTTCCTTCGAAATTGAGCGAATTTATGACAAAATACCCCCCAGAAAAGATCCTATTGAAATACAATAAAGAGATAATTGTTCGTCATTTAGAGCCAGAGGATGCAGATACTTATGCAGGGTTCTCAGATCAAATATCCAGTGAAACTAGACATACACTACACTATTCAGGACAGTTTACGGATGCTACCTTTCTGAAAGAAAAGTGGAAGGACGTAATAAAGTCAGGATGGGAGTTGGAGTTGGGTGGATTCGATGAAAATAAACTAATCTCACATTTAAGTTTTTATAAACCTCGTCCATTTCATCCTTACGAAAAACACACCGCAGAATTTGGTATCAGAATACTAAAGGACTACTGTTCTATTGGTCTTGGATCGGGTGTGTTGCGTAACCTTAGATTAAATCAGGAATCTAAAAAGACGTGTTAC
>CAZWOB010000012.1:26081-41832 GCA_964635295.1 uncultured bacterium | reverse complement strand
CGCTTTTTTCCGCCTGCGCCTGCCTGCTGGGCCAAACAAAGGGAGTGAAAAATGGAACAGATTGAGCTTGGCGCTTTTTTTTACGGGGCGGTGGGGGCGATCATCTTCTGCATCGGCCTGCATGGACTGGTTTACCACGACCATTTCATTCGCAAGACGATTGGAATGAATATCATGGGAGCCGGACTTTTCCTGTCGCTGGTAGCCCTGGCAAATCGCAGCCCGGACGGCGTTCCGGACCCTGTCCCTCACGGCATGGTGCTCACCGGGATCGTTGTCTCCGTAAGCGCTACAGCTTTGCTCCTGGCGATGATCATGTACTTATTCCTCGAAACGGGGGAAACCGATTTCAAAGGCGTTCAAAAACAAAAAGAGAAAACAGATGATCGCAGCTAGCACTGTCTGGATAATCGCGGCCCCTCTTCTGGGAGGTGTGTGCGCATTTTTGCTGAATCGGCGCTATGCCGCGCTGGCGATTATCTTCACTGTGATCGCAGTCTACATCCTGTCATTGCTGCTTGCCTGGGACGTCCAGCAAGCCGGGCTGTCATTCTACAAGATCGGAGGATGGGGAAGCCCGCTGGGGATCGAGTTCAGACTGGACGGCCTTAGCTCCCTGATGCTGCTCTCAACAGCATTTTTCGGCATCGGGATCAGTGTCTACGCTTCAGGTTATTTCGATTCCGCATCCTCGGTAAAAGGGATGCAGACCTCTCTCTTTTTCTGGCCTTTTTGGCTGATCGCCTGGGGAGGGTTGAACGCGCTGTTCCTTTCAGGTGACATTTTCAATCTCTACGTCTGCCTGGAAGTGATGTCATTCGCCTCAATCGCTTTGGTGATTACCGGAAGTACAGTCGACGCGATCACCGCCGTCGTCCGTTATTTGCTGATGTCACTCATCGGTTCGTTGTTTTACCTTCTAGGCGTTGTCTTTTTATACAGCGCTTACGGAACGCTGGATCTGGCATCGCTCTCTCAAGCGATTGGACAGGGACCGGAAGTTTCGATCGCCATCGTCACAATGCTCGTGGGAATTCTGATCAAGGCTGCCTTATTTCCACTTCACGTATGGCTTCCTCCGGCCCACGCGAACGCTCCCGCGCCTGTCAGCGCTATCCTCTCCAGTCTGGTCATCCTGGCCGCTTTCTACCTGACAGCCAGATTGTGGTTTTCACTCTTTTACACCGCCCTCTCCCCGTATTTGGGACAGTTGCTCGGCATTCTGGGAGTCATTGCCATTTTTTACAGTTCGATCCACGCATTGAAGCAATCGCGCCTGAAGATGCTTGTCGCCTACTCGACTGCGGCTCAGGTCGGCTATATGTTTCTCCTGTTCCCTCTATCCGGCTCAGGAAGCGGAGCTGAAGTCTTTGCCTGGAGCGGTGGTATTTACTTTGCCATTTCCCATGCGTGCGCAAAGGCGGCCGTTTTTCTGTTCGCAGGCTCGCTGATGTATTCTTTGGGGCATGACCAAATCGATAAACTGGAAGGGTTGGCGGTAAAGTTTCCAGTGGGAATGATGACCTTTGCGATTTCCGGGCTCAGCCTGGTCGGACTGCCGCCGAGCGGAGGATTTGTTGCGAAATGGCTATTGTTAAAAGCCGCGTTGATTTCAGGACAGTGGTGGTATGCCGTCTGCATGCTCGTCGGCAGTTTTTTCACAATCGCCTATATCTTCCGGGTGATCGAAATCTCTCTTAGACCCGATACTGAAAACAAGAACACAATGAAACCCATACCTCCTGCCATGCAATATTCTGCTCTCGCCTTGTCCCTTGCCGCCTTGTTGATGGGCCTTGTCGCCTCGCCCCCCTTGGAATTATTGAAACAAGGCCGTCCAAATACCATGGAGTGGAGGGGTTCCGAATGAGCGATGTCCAATTCTGGATGCCTCTTGGCATCTGCCTCATTTCTCTTTTTGCCGGAATCATGTCATTTCTACTGCCGGAGAACGCCTACCGTTTACGCAACCGGATCAACCTTGCCAGCGCATTGGTGAAGTTGTTCTGCGTTTCCTGGCTTCTTCTCGGCGTGTACGAAGGAGAGTTTTATGAAACGAGGTTTCAACTCTTTTTAGAGTTCGACATCGTCCTGTGGGCTGGCGCGATGTCCCTTTTGTTTGTTTCTTTATCCTCTGTCTTATGGTTGGTCACCACGATTTACGCCATTGGATATTTCAAAGGAACAGAAAATCAGGGCCGCTTTTTTGGATTTTTCAATCTGTGCGTGTTTGCGACCACGGCAATTGCGATGTCGGGAAACCTGTTTTCATTTCTGGTCTTCTATGAGCTCTTGACGATGACAACCTATCCCCTGGTCGTCCATAAAGGAACTTCAGAAGCGCTTTCAGCCGGACGGACCTATCTGATGTACACCGTTGCCGGCGGGTCCGTGCTGCTATTTGCAATGGTATGGTTGAGCTCGCTGGCCGGTCCTGCTGAGTTTTTACAAAGGGGAATTGTCGCGAGCCTGGATTCCTCCTATCACCATCAGTTGATCGCTATCTTTTTTCTTTTAATCCTCGGTTTCGGGGTCAAAGCAGCGATTGTTCCCCTTCACGGCTGGCTGCCTGTCGCCATGGTGGCCCCCGCTCCTGTCAGCGCCTTGTTGCATGCTGTTGCAGTCGTCAAGGCGGGAGCGTTCGGCATCATGCGTGTCGTCTATGATATTTACGGCGTGGAATTCTGCCGCGAAAACGGATTATTGGAGATCCTGGCGGCGACTGCGGCGATCACCATTATTTACGGATCTTTGCGGGCGCTCAATCAGGACGATATCAAAAAACGCCTCGCATACTCAACGGTCAGCCAGGTCTCCTATATTCTTTTGGGAGTCGCCACCCTCAGCATCACAGCCAGTATAGGGGGAATTCTACACCTTGTGCATCAGGGGGTCATGAAAATCACGTTGTTTTTTTGCGCGGGGAATTTCCAGCATGAGAAACAGATCAGCAAAGTCACGCAAATGGATGGATTGGGCCGTCTGATGCCCCGCTCCATGACAGCGTTCACCATTGCCGCATTCGGCATGATCGGAGTACCGCCCACTGCGGGATTTATCAGCAAATGGTATATCGGCCTCGGATCGATCGATGCGCATCAAAACTGGGTGCTTGCGACGATTCTTCTAAGCAGTGTGCTCAATGCCGCTTACTTTTTACCGCCCATTTACCGTGCGTGGTTTCACGAGCCCCCGGAGGAAATGAGCAAGCTGAACCGTTTCACGGAACACAGCGCCGGATGGTGGCTTTTACTGCCTCCGTTGATCACAGCGTGTTTGACCATCGCAATGGGATTTTTCGCCGAGCTTCCCATTTTCCCCCTGCGTTGGGCTTCTTTGATCGCATTTCGAGAATATGGACAATTAGGAGGATAACAGATGCTGGCCCTACTTCCATTCCTGCCTTTAGTTGTCGCCATCTGTTTTGCTGTCCCTTCCTGGAGAAAAGCAATGACCGCCCTGGCGCCCTGGACAGCTCTGCCAAGCCTGCTTGTCGCAGCATCAGGATGGGGGGAAGAGATAGACATCCCCTGGATGCTTTTGGATACAAAGATGGGACTGGATTTAACCGGCCGGGTATTTCTGGGGTTCACTTCATTGATCTGGCTCCTGTCAGGGCTTTATGCGCGATCCTATCTGCAACGGGATAAAAACCTCTTTTTTTCCTTTTTTCTGTTAGCGCTGGCTGGAAACCTGGGACTGATCCTTTCTTTTGATGTCGTCAGCTTTTATTTTTTCTTCGCGCTCATGAGCTTCTCCTCATATGTTCTTGTGGTGTTGACAAAAACAGAGGCCGCCTATTTTGCCGGAAGAGTCTACATCGCTCTCGTTATACTTGGAGAAATTCTGGTCTTCACCGCCCTTGCCCTTGCGGTCTATATCAGCGGCAGCCTTCATTTTTCCGACTTTGCGGCGGCAGTCGCCTCATCCCCCTACCTTCCCTATCTGATGGGCTTCACGTTGTTTGGTTTTGGGATCAAGGCCGGCCTCTTGCCTTTGCATGTTTGGCTGCCTCTCGCCCACCCGGTAGCGCCCACACCGGCCAGCGCCGTTTTGAGCGCGTGCATGATCAAGGCAGGAATCCTGGGCTGGCTGCGCCTTTTTCCATTAGGCGACATTTCCCAGCCTGTTTGGGGAGGCGCGGTCATCTCATTGGGAATCATCGGAGCGTTTTACGCGGCGCTTGTTGGCATTGCGCAAAAAGAGGAAAAAACCGTCCTGGCATATTCGAGCATTAGTCAGGTCGGGATCATGACGTTTTTGGTCGGCCTCGGACTTCTTCACCCCACGCTGTGGCCGGAGATACAAGCCGTCCTGCTTATTTACATCACAGCGCACGCGTTGATGAAAGGAGCGCTGTTTCTCACTGTTGGCGTCGATGTCCAATCGTCGACATTTTGTCGGATAGCAGCCTGCCTCCCCGCTTTAGCAATGGCAGGGGCGCCTTTCATGGCGGGCGGCGCGGCGAAATCCCTTATCAAAGGACAGGTGCTTTCGATGATCGATTCCTCTTACCTGGCCTATTTACTGGAAGGCACCTCGTACATGACGGCATTTCTAATGTTCCGCTACCTATTTCTTTTATTTCAAAACGATAGGAAGGGACGGCAGTATGGTTCATGGTGGGTTCTCTTGGGGATCCTGCTGCTATCACCGTTTTTCCTGTTGGTCCACTACTCGGTCGGTACGCTGTTCTCCCTGAAACAGCTCATCCCTCTGATCGCGGCCGCGATCGCAGGATTGATCTTCGTTAAATTTCCCATCCGTTTTTCAATCCCTTCGGGAGATCTATTGATCGTTTACGAATGGGGAATCACCCGCTGCGGAAGATTCCTGAGGAGACTGGGAGAAGGAATCCTGTTCTTGAAAAATACAGCTGTGAGAATATTTGCCTCCATATGCTGGCCAAAAGGAAGCGCATTGGCAAGGTTGGAGGAAACACTGACCACATTTCCCGTTTTCGGCGCGCTTTTAATCGGGTTGACCCTCGTTTTTTTCCTGTTTCAAATTATTCCGGGTCAAGGCTAACCCCCTCGGGCAGCGAATCTTTTGCCAACTCTGGATCGATGAGACGGAGACGGTCGTAGTAATCGACCCGCGTTCTTTGCAAGAGTTCCGGGTCTTTGTCCTGTTTTACATACCCAGGAGCATATAATGCCTGCAAAATCATGCTGAGACCCAATTTGTTCTGCGGAGAAAACGCCAGCAGCCCCTCCAATGTTTTCGCAGCGTCAACAGGCTGATTGACGCTCATATAAGAAGAGGCAAGCCTGAGATAGGGGTCCGGGTCGAAGGGTGAAAAACGGATGGAGTTTTGGTAAGCGTCGACCGCGTTCTTCCAATCCTGTTTCTGCACATAGAGATTTCCCAGCTGTTCCCACACATTGGAATTGCCTGGAGCGTAGCGCGAGGCGGAAACGACCGTATCAATCGCTTTTCCCATCTCCTTCTTAGCTTCATATACCAAAGCAAGATGCTGCAGGGCATCAATATAAGAAGGATCGAAAAAGATCGCCCGTTCCAATTCAGCCTGAGCTTTGTCGGAGAGATCGAGAAGAAAGTAGACTTTGCCCAACAACAGGTGCACATCCGGCAGCTCGAATTTCTTTCCTTTTAGTTTTTCAAGGATCAAACGCGCCTGCTGCAGGTCGATCGATTCATGGATGTTAGGAATTGCTCCTGCGAGGTAAGCTTCAATAGACAGATCGATCAATTTTTTCGCGTAGTCGATCTGCAATGTTGTATTTCCTGGATTTTCTTCTACCCTTTCCTTTAACAATTTGACTAAAGGAGCGATCACATCCGCGCGCTGCTCATGCTGTTCGATAAATTCCAGCGCTTGCACATTGGCAGGGTTCATCTGCAGTACCCTTTCAGCGTAGGAAAAGGCGTCTTGCTCCCTTGCCAGCTTCATATACAATCTGGCCAGAACCATCAGCCCATCCTGAGACAGAACGAGCTTTTTTTCCAATAACTGGGCCAAATCCAATGCCTTGGCAAACTCGCCCAGATCCATCCACAGTAAAATGAGTTGCTGATTATCCTCGATCGAACGCTGTGAAGGTTCCGGGATCTCCTTAACGATATAGTCCAACAACGGCTGGTTGTCGGTGATAACCATGATCCTGGCCATCTGCAGCATTTGCAAAAGCGGCACCTTTTGATTCGACAGCCACCGGTTGGCAATTTTATCAACCAACTCAAAATCCCCTCTATGCTGCAGCGTCTGCATCCACGCTACGAGCTCCTGAGGATTTAGATCACGCAGTTCTCTAAGCTTCATCACCTGCTCCAACGCAAGATCGTACCGCTTCAGCTGCATCAGGACCCTGATGTAGGCATAGCGGTATTCTTCATCATCAGGTTTGAGGCTGAAAAATTCCTGATAAAAGGGTACAGCTTCAACATAATATCCCAGTTGCTCAAAGCCCAAGCCGAGCAGGGGTAGGATCCTGAGTTTGATCTCAACCTGGTCTTCAGAGATCTCTTCATCGATCCTCTGCATCAGGTCTTTCGCTTCAAGCACTCTTCCAAGCTGGAAGTAGACCTCTGCTTTTTCCACCTGGGCCAACAGAGACGGGTCATCGATTTTGTCAAAATATCGAAGCGCGCTTTCCGGATCTTTTCTCACGATTTTAAAGTATAGGCCTGCGACAAAAAATCGATTCCACTGATCAAGCTTCTTTCTGAGAAACGCCTGAAAATAGGGAGAGAAGTTGCTGTCGGCTGGCTGCGGGGGTTTTCTTAACAGCTCGTCCAGCGCCTGTTCCGCTTTTTGAAGCTCTCCTAGAGCCGTATAGGAATCAACAACGATCCCGTGATACCCGTCCAGGTTGGCATAAGGAGGCTTCAGCTCCTCGAACAGCTCAACCGTTTCATACCAACTGTTGACCTGAAACGCGGCAAATACTCTTGCGGGAAGCACTTCTGGGTTTTCCCCGTCAGCCTTTGCAAGCCAGTCGAGAGCATCAATAGGTTTGTTTTGAACAAGAAACCCGAATGCGATCCGTAAATAAATTTCATCTTGTACAGGCCGCTGCTTTGCGACTTCATCCAGCCATTGTTTCCCCTTCTCCTCCTGCCCCGATAAGATGGCGACAACAGCATGCGCTTCACGCATATCGTCATTGACGGGCGGGATATCCTTCAGGTATTGTTCTGCTTTTTCATAATCGGCGAAGTAATACGAGACCATCCCCACCAACCGCCGTGCACGAGGGTTGTCGGGATCAATATGAAGCACCCATTCAGCTTTTTTCAACGCTTCCCTGAGCCTTCCCTGCAGGTATAAATACTCGGCATCCTCGAGCTGTTGCTCCAGTTCCTGCCTGTCCTGTACGTCTACACTGGCAACTTCCAATGTCTCGACAGCCGTCATCAGATCAAAAAGTTCGGAGATAATATCCTGTTTCAACGCGTGTGTGTAGCGGTATTTGAACAGCTCCTCGATGGAAGCTTGAACATGATCTTTATATGTGGCTGGGGCTACCCGTTTCGCCGCTTTCAAAAGTTGGATCGACTTCTCCCTTTGTTGAGGGATCCCCCAGTAGCGCTCAGCGATCATGACCAGCTGGTCGGACAGCCCTCTGGAATCTTCATCCTTGTCTTCAGCAATCAAGTAAAAGTCGAGATAACGGTTAGTGCTTGTCAATGATTGGTCGTCTCCAAAGATGGACTGCAGCGTTTTTTGGATCGCCAGATCGGAAAATTTTCCGTTCAGCCGGGGGTCTTCATCGCGGAAAGCTAAAACCATTTTCCAGTACGGGATCAAAAGCTCCGTGTCCCCTTTCTGGATCGAGACCTCCAACAGATGCTCAAATCTGAGCCCGATCTCGTTTCTCACTTGGTTTTCTTTCAGTAAAAACGAGAGGGTGGAGACAAGTTGGTCCAACTCGTCATCGTCCCCGTCCCATAGTTCGCGGTCCAGTGCCGCGATCAACTGTTCTCTTAGCTCCTGTCGATCGTTTTGATCGCCCCATTTCTCGCAGAGCTGAGCATAGAAAGGAAGATGGTCGTAATCCTCTTCGGCAATCAATTGATTGATATGACCGTTGACACTGTTCACCATCTTTTCTTTTTGCCGGTTAATAACCTTCGGGTCATCGATACGGCTCAAATACCCTGTCGCCATTCTATAATAAGGGACCGCGAGATCATATGGTTTCTCTTGTGCTTCAACAAGATACGAGAGTCCATATAAATAATGATACTCATTCATGTGCCCTGTGGAAAATACAGGCCTCATTTTTTCAAGCATCCGCCGCGACTCCTCGACGGCCCCGGAACCGATCAGGCAATGGATATAGTGTTCCGCATACCAATGGGAATCGATTTTTTTTGAGAACCTCTGTTCCATCCAGGGAGAGTGATATCCTCTGGCAGATGAAACGGCAAAAGCATCCAGCGCTTTCTGATACTCTTCATCCTGATGAAAAACAACCCCCATGAAAAGCGACGTCCATTCCCTGTCGGAATCGAGAAAACGCTGGGATTCCATCAGCTGCTCTCTCAACCGGTCGATGTTGCCTTCAAGGTAGGCGCTGAGCATCAGATTAAGATAAGCTTCCGTTAATATTCTTGGACTTGCAGTCCCGGATTGCACAACCCTGAGTAAATCCTGGAACGCCTCCTGCTCTTCCCCTTGTTCCCTTAAGATATACGATTTTTGGAGAAGATAGTCCGCTTTAGAATACGCACGTTTGTTTTTTTCGAGAGAGATCAGCGCTTCGGCATATTCCCTGTTTTGAAAATGCTCGAGCGGTTCCTCTTCATCGATCGGCTCGTTGAACAGTTGGGACAGAGCAAAAATGGCCGCACAGCCTATGGCTAAAAAAACTGAGATTCCAAGTATTTTTTTAAACAATCGACTTCCTCATCAAGCGTACAGTATCTGGATAACGATATTAACTTAAGTAAGCTTAAAAGTAATTACCACAAAAAACGCAGAGCTCGTCTAAAGTTTTTTTCACTCTTATGATCACACTAAAAAAGATTTTAACCACAGAGACCAGAGAGCTCACTGAGAGGATGCATCTCTACGATTTTTTATCTCGGTGTTCTCCGTGATCTCAGCGGTGCGAAATATCACTAAATTAACTCCATTGTGGGTTATACCAATCATGTTTCAAAATTAAGCTTCAGACTTCGTCGGCTTGCCACTGAATTTCTACCCGCCTGCATCGCCCAACTCGTTCGAGTTGAACTGCTTCGGCGCCGACCATGTCTGATAGAAATTCCGGGCGCCTCCTTGCCTGAAAACCCA
This sequence comes from uncultured bacterium, assembly GCA_964635295.1. GTDB lineage: Bacteria > Chlamydiota > Chlamydiia > Chlamydiales > Waddliaceae > Waddlia. Next base: position 32,570 of record CAZWOB010000012.1, on the reverse strand, counting down.
TTTTTTAAACGTTATCGGTATAAACTGCTGAAATTTCAAGCGATATGTGCTTTCCCCCTCCTTTAAAGGATCTTAAACGAAAAATAAAGAAAAAAAAACATTAATAAGCTATAATTAAGGGTATAGTGAAAAGAATCAAAATTTTAGGGAACATCAATCATGCAAAAACCACGACTGCTCTTAATTGAAGACGAAGAAGATATTGCTGCCCTTATTAAACTCCAGGCTGATATTTCCGGCTATAAGCTTCATGTGGAAGTTGATGGACTGAACGGGCTTCTGGCGATCGAAAGAGAAAAGCCTGACCTGGTCATCTTAGATATCATGCTGCCAGGACAAAGCGGTCTCGATGTCTGCCGAAAATTAAAAAACGGCCCGGAAACTAAAGATATTCCGGTTATTATGATCTCGGCGAAAAGCGAAGAGCTGGACGTAGTGCTCGGCCTTGAGCTCGGAGCTGATGACTATGTCACTAAGCCCTTTTCTCCCAAGGTTTTGTTCTCCCGTATCCGCGCGGTATTGAGAAGAGGAAAAGAGCCTGAAAAAGGGCCAAAAATCATCAAATTCGGTCATTTCGCCTTAGATACGGAAAGCTATCAAGTGCGCAAGCACGATCAACAGCTCCACTTGACCCTTTCAGAGTTCGGTATTTTACGTCGCCTTGTGTCTAATGCAGGAAAAGTGCTGACCCGGAACCAGCTTCTCGATGATGTGCAAAATGAAGAGGCATTCATTGTCGACCGCAACATCGACGTGCATATCGCCTCTCTTCGGAAAAAGCTGGGGCCCAATTTCCACTGGATTGAAACTGTCAGAGGTGTTGGCTACCGCTTCAAGGAAGAAGAGGAAGATTAAAGCTTCTTATTACCTTCTCGCAGGATGCTAAGTGTAAACCTTTGAGACTTTGTATTTTGTATTATCCAAAGGCGCAAAGATCAATCAAAAAAAATCATGCAATATATGACCGTCTTAGTGATTGAATTTTAGATTTTGCTCTCGTCAGGCGTTGCTCATCTGAGATTCGACGGCTTCGCGCAGACGGTCGGTCCTGTCCGTTTTCTCCCAGGTAAATGCATCTCCAGACCTGCCGAAGTGCCCTCCATAGGCTGTTTCAGCGTAGATTGGGCGTTTTAGATCGAGCATTTCAATGATTCCTCTCGGGGAAAGATCGAATGTCTTGAAAATCGCATCGGCTAGAATGTGTTCGGGAACTGTTCCTGTTCCGAACGTATCGACTTTGATTGAAACAGGGTTCGCAACTCCGATTGCGTAAGAAACCTGTACTTCACACCGCTTGGCAAAGCCGGCTGCAACGATATTTTTCGCTACGTAGCGAGAAGCATAACTGGCAGACCGGTCAACTTTGCTCGGATCCTTCCCTGATAATGCGCCTCCGCCGCTGCGGGCCATCCCTCCATAGGTATCGACAACGATCTTTCGACCTGTCAGACCGCAGTCCGCCACTGGGCCGCCGAGGACAAACCTTCCGGTAGGATTGATATAATACTTCGTCTCAGCGTCAATAAATCCCTCTGGAGCAATCCGGTTGACCATTTCGATCATATCTTTCTTCAGAAGGTCCATGTCGATCTCGGGATCGTGCTGAGTGGAGATCACGATAGTATGTATGCGTTGAGGGATATAATCTTCACTATATTCCAGCGTTACCTGCGCCTTCGCGTCCGGTCTTAAATAAGGGATCAGGTTCTCTTCCCTCAGGCGTTGAAGCTCAAGAACAATTTTGTGGGAGAGCATGATGGGAAGCGGCATTAACTCGGGAGTTTCATCGCAGGCGAATCCGAACATGATCCCCTGGTCGCCTGCCCCCTGGTCCTTGTAAAGCCCTTTCCCTTCTTCAACTCCCTGAGCAATATCTGGAGATTGTTTGTTGATGGAAAGAATCACTCCGCATGAACGGTAATCGAACCCTAATTCGCTTGAGTTATATCCGATCTTCTTTACCGTTTCGCGAACGATCTCCTGGTAATTCAACTGAGCTTTAGTGGTGATCTCCCCGCCAAGGACAACAAGACCTGTACTGACCATGGTTTCACATGCCACTTTAGAGTCGGGATCGACTTTCAGGCAGGCATCCAGTATCGCATCGGAAATCTGGTCGGCAATTTTATCGGGGTGACCAATAGTAACGGATTCGGAAGTAAACAGAAAATTGCTCATAATGACATCAAACCTAGGTATATAAGAAGATAATGTTTGGAATTATTTTACAGGTCGTTCATGATTTTAGCAATGAAAACCATTGCCGCTTTTCTACTTTTCCTTTGCTGTTTTGCTGCTGATCTTCAAGGGGAACAGCAGGTTTCTTTCCATGAGCTGTCTCAAGATGTCAATGAAAATCAAATTGAAATTTGCGGATTTATCTACCAGGCAGATGATGGCAGAATCATCTTAGCGTCGCAACCTGATCTAAAGTCTTGCTGCGTGGGAACCTCAAAGAAAATAAGACAGCAGCTTGTGATCGAGGACCTCGACCGACTTCCTTCTACAAACCAGGCTGTTACTCTAAGGGGAACCTTTTACCTCGATCCAGAATCGGGCCAGCAGATGTTGAGGCAAAGCGTGATCGTTCCCAAAGGGAGCCGCCTGCACCTTTGGATAGCTGGCGCGGCAGCCGGACTCATCGCTACGTTTTTTCTTCTGAGGAAACGATACTGACGGGTGGAAAATGCTCCGTCAATAATTTATATTTTGCTGAGAAAATACCATTGGTAAACATCCCCCAACCTTGGATCAGTTCAATTGATCGGGTATTACCTTCGGCAGAAACCTCAAACCGCATCGTCTCTAACGCTATCCCACTTGTAAACATGCGGTCATAATTGATCTGCATCTCTCTTACTGTGACATTCGTTTTGTATAAGTCCGCCACAATCTGAGCGATCGCGTGATTGGCCAGATGTTTTGGAGTGATCGCTTTCTTCTTTCCGACATACTTTGCCAATCCCTTCTTCCCGAGATTTTCAGGATGTGACGAACCGATCAAACGGATCATTTCATCAACACTGATCGACTCAAGAGATAGACCAACTTCGTTAGCAAGATTCCGCAAGTTCATCAACACAGTACCCTTGTTTGCAGCAGCATATTTTCTGATCTCTGACTGAACCTCTTTGGCAGATTTCCCAACAGCTTTTCCTATGATGGGAAAAATCGTCGCACTCATCTTGGGATCGATTTCAATATCCCGGTCCACCTGTTTACCTAAAAATTCAGCATATTTACTAAATACCTGTTGGCTGACCCTTCTGCAAAATTCAGAGGTGATTTGAAACTCAGAAGGCTTCTTTTCCCCTTTAAATAGAGGGAAAGAGTCGGTTTCTTGAGTTTTTATTTGAATCATTGGAGATTCAGATGCAATAAATTTTGTATTAATCATTATTATCCTATCCAGTTTTAAGTAACTAAATAGAATTATATAATAATTATTTTAAGAAATAATAAATATTTGAAAATCAGCTGGATAAATCAAAAAACAAATTGCTTAGACTGTTCCAGCCCAGAACTTTTCCCTCTCTTCGAATTTGACTATCATCTCCACCATAAATTAAATACAGATCTGTCTCGATTTTAGAAACATCTCTCCAATATGTTAAACCCTTAAAAAAATCCTTTTTGATTGTTTCCGCTGATTTAATTTCGATAGGAGTCAGTTTTCCCGCTGCTTCAATGATACAGTCGACTTCATGCCCTTTGCTGTCCCTCCAAAAATAGCAGTTAGGTTGTTTTCCCTGATTTACCCTCATTTTGATCAACTCAGAGATGATATAAGACTCAAAAAGCCCTCCTCTCAGGTAGTGGTTGATGAGTTGTTCTGAAGTCTCAACATTCAAGAGACTACAAGCCAGGCCAGTATCGTAGAAATAGAGCTTTTTTGACTTGATTAAACGTTTACTGTAGCTCTTATAGAACGGAGGAAGCATAAAAATAATAAAACTTGCCTCTAAGATAGAGATCCAAGACTTAGCTGTTTGGTAGGAAATTCCACAATCCCTGCCTAAGTCGGAAAAATTAATGATCTGTCCAATCCTTCCCGCACATAGTTTAAGAAACCTCTGGAAAGTTGAAAGATCGTTGACATTTTTCATTTGTCTGACATCCCTTTCCACATAGGTTCTTATGTAGTTCGGGTACCAGTCAACCGGGTGGATGTCTTTTTCATATATTCTTGGATATCCTCCATTGAATAGTGATGTATTCAGGTCTTTGCTTAACTTTCCTGCATTATTTAACTCTTCGATTGAAAGCGGAAGTAAATCCAACATCGCAACTCTTCCTGCGAGAGTCTGAGTGATCTTTTCATTCATTAGGAAATTTTGCGACCCGGTTAGGATAAATTTTCCCTCCCTCTCTTTTTCATCTACTTCCAGCTGTAGATGTGAAAACAATGCAGGTGCGTGCTGAGCTTCATCAATGATCAACCCTCCATTTTTCTTATAAGACTTCAAAAAATATACAGGGTCAGACTGAGCCAATTCTCTTTGATTGAAATTTTCAAGATTTGTGTAGGCGTAGTCTTTAAAAACCTTTTTTACAAGCGTTGTCTTTCCTGATTGCCTGGGCCCAAGAATAGCAATGACCGGAAACTTCTTTGCTAATTCGATTATCTTTTCTTCTATTATCCGATCGTACACAATTTACCTATTTTAGAGTTTACATTTCTATATTGCACCATAACATCTATATAATTTGGTGTAAAATAGAAATCAAATATCTAAAAAACTTTTCTAAATTGAATTAATTTGAGATAAATATATGATTACTAGTCATTTAAGTCAGAAAGCAGGTCACTTTCGCCAATCCTCACCTTCATCGGGTCTAACAAATGGTCAGGGCCTTTCAACCGCTTGGCCAACTGATCGAGATAAAGATGAACGGAGGATCCGTTCACACCGCCGGAAATTTTTATTCCCCCATCCCAATGGTCAAGGATCAGATCGAGATGTCTTGGCTGCACACCATGCGTACCAAACCCTGTTGAGGTTTTGATGAAATCAACACCTGCGTGTTGGGCGAGCTTACAAGCTTCAGCAATTTGATTGTCATTAAGAAGAGAGGTTTCAAGGATCGCTTTAAATATCCCTTTTCTCTGATGAACAAGACCGGATAGCGTTTGCAGCTCTTCAAGCACCTCTGCATGGTTTCCCTGTTTCAGCGCCTTCCAATTGATCGGCATGTCAATTTCATTCGCCCCTTCGCTCAATGCGTACTGGGCCTCGAAAAATTTGTAGTGTTTAAGATGCCAGCTGCCGTCAGGGAATCCCACTGTCGCCACAATCTTTATCTTTTGTTTGCCATGATGCTGTAAAAAGCGTTGAACATGGGGAACATCTTCAGCTCTAACGCAAATACCATAGGGAGTCAGCTTGCCTTCAATCGTTTCTCTTAAAAAACGATAAAATTCTTCCTGCCGATGCTGTATCGGATTTTGCCCGATCCTCGCGACCTGTCGATATACATCGACCGATTTTAAAAAAGTATGATCGCAAAGAGAGGCGATTTGCTGCGCGTTATATCCAGAAAGCTTTTTGGATACCGTTTTCATAGAAACTATTCCCTATTTTAATTTTACCTCAACTTCGCAATTTTCTCAGGCTCACCTTCCCTGAAATTCGCACATCTGGCCAATCTCAAGAGAATGTGAACCCGAGAAGGCTGCAAAGTCGAGGTTTACGTGTTCAACAGGACCAATCGCAGTCCCTAAAAACTGTTCACCGAGACGTTGAAATTTATCTGCGTCATCAGAAACAAAATACTTTAAACTGACATTCTTTGAAAGTGTTTTATTGAATAATTCAGAGTTTAAAGCCGTTTTAATTTGCTTTGCGCAAGCCGAAGCCGAGTCCACTATCCTTACTTCATCTCCGAGGTATTTTCTCAGAGGTTGGTATAGGAGCGGATAATGAGTACACCCCAGAACGACTGCATCCACCTGTTCTCCTTTGATCGGAGACAAGTACTCTTCGATCACCAAACGGGTCGCCTGATGGTCTTGAAAATGCTCTTCAACTAACGGGACAAACAATGGGCAGGGAATTCCGGTGATCCTGACATGGGGTAAAGATTCGGACAGCCGTTTTTGGTAGACCTCCGATCTTATCGTCGCCGCCGTTCCCAAGACTACAATGTGATGAGAAGTGAATGATTGAATCTCCTCAATTAAAGGATCGATCACATTGAATACGGGCACAGGTAGCTCTGCTGATAATTGCTCGGCGGCAAAAGCTGATGCTGTGTTACAGCCGATGACAAGAGCTTTGATCTGCTGCGAGAGAAGGAAGGCGCTTATCTCGCGCGCATAACGGAGCACTGTCTCACGACTTTTCCCTCCGTACGGCACACGCGCTGTGTCGCCAAAATAGATAATCTCTTCATGGGGAAGTTGCTCGCGAAGTGCCTTGACGACAGTCAAACCTCCGAGCCCGGAATCAAAGACTGCGATCGCGCTCATGGCATTTTTAACTTCTGGCC
>CAZWOB010000012.1:4168-25981 GCA_964635295.1 uncultured bacterium | reverse complement strand
ATCCTCTTAATTGTCGTCCCGTTCTTGCGGGCGATCTTTTCCAACGTATCCCCGGAAACCACTTCATAAACCTGCTCTTTTCCTGGAACTTGCAGGGCATCCAGGACAAGCTGCAAAGTGTCTTGCAACTGGTCCATTTTGTTTTCGATCTCTTCAATTTTCTGTTTATGCTGATTCAGGACAGAAGAGGTGTCGTTGCCATGTGTTTGCAGATGTCGCAGATCGTCAGTGATCCCTTTGACCGAGTTTTCGAGCCTCATGACATTGTTTTCGAGCTGGACAGCGCTGCCCTTGACAAGTTCTCGATTTTCATGATTGGCGTCCATCACCTGCTGTCTGAGGGAATCGACGATCACCTCCTGGGTGTTCAATCTTTCCTCGAACATCCGGATTTCCGCTTCATGGTTATCGACCTCATGCCGGAGGTCTTCGAATGGAGCCGACCTGCCTCCTGGTCGATTTTGATACGTCGCCGCGTCAGCCGCGGCGCCAAAAAGAACGAGTGCGACCCCTAACTTCCACATCGCTTACGAATTGGAGTTGTAAATTTTAAATTCCGCCCGACGATTTTTCGCCCATGAATTTTCGCCATGCCCAAAATCGGCCGGACGCTCTTTGCCATAGGACACAGTGAAGATATTCTCTGGGCTTACCCCCTGTTTGATCAATAGGTTGCGGACAGAGTTACTGCGTCTTGCGCCAAGCGCCAGGTTGTACGCCTCAGCTCCCCTTTCATCGCAGTGTCCTTCAACGAAAATGTAGGTGTCAGGATGTTTTTTCATATAGGCGGCAATTGCATGGATCCGGTCCATATTTTCATTCCCTTTGACCAAGCTGCTGTTGTAAGGAAAATAGACCGTTTCAAAGACAGAGCGCAGTTCAACGTCATAACGGGGATCGGCAAAATCTTCGATTCCCGGAACATGCGCGCCCGCTCCGGGTTCAACCCGAGGTTTTGAAGGGTGATACCTTGGTTCTGCCATTGCGATTTCATGGCCGTAGTCCTGGTCGGGAAACGCTTCGAACTCTAAACGGGAATAGGTGCCAGTGCAGAAATCGTCTTCTTCTTCGCATTCACGGCAGTTCATAAAGTCTTCACGGCAACGCACTTGCCTTGAATCGCCGTGCTTTCCGGCAAGAGTACGGAACCCTCTTCCTACATGCCTTCCGGCTGTCTTCGTATCATCCCATACATCCTCGGAGTTGCGGCAGCATCCGGTCAACGCAAGCAGCAGAAAATTAATTTGCATGATGATCACAAGGCTTTTCTTACTCATTTCCCCTCAATACGTTAAATTGTAGATCCAAATATCGTGAAATTCAACCTCAGGATAGTAGCACATCTGCCATAATTTGGAAAACCTCGTTTCACATACCCTTGTTCAATATTTTTCTATCCAACATTTCTCTAGTTGGTTATAACAAGAGTTTATGGCAAGCTCATCCTCAACAGTTGAAACGATCCCTTTTATTGATTCGCTCGTACAGCTGGACTACCTCGGCTCTATTCCTCCCAATACCTATTTTCATCGAAACCGCGATGGACACTTTATCGCGACCGCAGATTCTGCCGCCCGCGTTCCTGGCGCTCAGTCGGTTGCCAACGCCTATAAGAGGCGTGATCCTGCAGCTACAGCTGATGAGATCGCAGAGCTTTCCAGAAACCTCCTCGCTGAAATTCATTCCCATACGGCTGCCGCGCTCGAATCAAAAGATGACGTTCTTACTCGTATAACCTTCAGACAATTGATCTTCGTTTCACAGAGGATCAATTTAGCCATTCGTGGACATGCAGAAGGGGGAGGTCTGGGAGGAGCTCCCAAAACCTATGAAAAATTCCCAGAAGCGAAAGCAACGCTTGAGCGTGCGATCGAAGAGATGAAAGAGGGTGCGGCGGCTGCGGTCAAGCAGCTGCGCGACCAGCTTCCGGAAAAAGAACTGCTAAGCGATGAAACGCTTGATTCATTGACAACGTACAGCATTAACCCTGATAAAAAGCCCGTCTGTCCTGAGGAACAATATACCGATGCAGAATGGGAAGCGGCGATCAAGCATAGCGCCGATCTTCGCAGCGAATCGATCGATATGATGAAATATTATGGCCGCTATTCTGTCGGACTTTCCTATAATCAGATACGCAGCTACGTTTCCAGTTTTTCTGGTGAAAAAGACACCGGTTGGGACTGGATGAATAAAATCGGCCACTTTGAAAATGGCGACCTCTACCTAAGTGCCCTCCCTATTGTCTCAAGGGGAACAGACTCTTTGGAGGAAATGAAGGAAAAGAACATCGGGGCTGTACTGAGTATAACCGAGGTTTTTGAAGTTCTAAGCAAAGGAGTTTACACCTCTCCAATAAAACCGGAGAAGTATGCAGAAGAAGGGATCAAACATCTTCAGATCCCTACTCCTGACTGTGAGACCATCTTTTTCGAACTGGTCTTGCGCGGTGTCGAGTTCCTTCACTGGTGTCTATCAAAAGGGATCAACGTTGACGTTCACTGCAAGGCTGGCAGGGGTAGAAGTTTTCTGATTATTTGCTGTTATTTGATCAAGTACTACAACATGACAGCAGAAGCAGCTTTCGAGCATGTGCAGCTGATGCGGCCGCAATCAGGCTTCTCAAAAGACCGTGCAGAGTGGACAACACTCAAACTATTCGAAAAGTTCTATTACAAGCCTTCAAAATAGACAACCTAGTGTAGAAATTGCAGAAAAATGCGGTATTTTATATAATATAGAGTATAGAATCCCGCATGGTACGTCCATGCGAAAACCACAAGCTTCGGCTTGTGGTTCTTTTTTTTTTACGAGGAAAATGAGAAAAGTTATTTGCTTTATAGATGGGTTCAACCTGTATCATGCCATCGACAATCTGAATCAAGACCATTTAAAATGGTTGGACCTTAGAAAGTTAGCCTTGAGATTTGTAAAGACAAAAACTCATATGCTAACTGATGTTTATTTTTTTTCTGCTTATGCAACATGGAAACCCGGATCTTATCAAAGGCATAGGCAATATGTTGCAGCACTTCGAAGCGTTGATGTAAAACCCGTTATGGGACAGTTTAAAGTAAAAGATAGAAAGTGCCCTGATTGCAAGTATCAGTGGAAAGGCCATGAAGAAAAAGAAACAGATGTAAACATTGCAGTTGCGATGCTTACATCAGCTTACGAAGACTTATTTGATGATGCTATTTTAATTTCAAGAGATTCAGATTTAGCTCCACCTATCAACACTATAAGGAAAAAATTTCCTGGCAAAGGCATTACAGTTGTTGCTCCTCCTCATCTTGGCCATTGTAATGAATTAGTGAAAGCCGCTAATGCCAAAAGCAAAATAACAAAGAAAATGTTACAGGAATGTCATCTACCTGAGGATATTTATGATGTCGGAGGGAATCTAGTTACAAAACGACCTATAGAATACACTCCAACAGCTCAATCCTTTTAAACACAGTTTTACTTAGAAAAAAATTACTACTTAAATCAAATACTCGCCCTGGGTTCCCAACTTGGAAACCGCTTCTCGCCAGGCCCTGAAGTAATTTTCACAGCTTTGGCCTGCTTGAGATTGATCAGGTAAAGCTGGCAATTTTCCGCGTCCGAGGTATTGTAGACAATGTGCAGACTGTTCGGGGCCCATGCGGGATTTTCCTTGTTCCTTGGCCCGTCCGTCAACTGCCGCTCCACACCCGTTAACATATCGTACACCCAAATCTGCCGAACGCCCTTTGTCTTCGCGCAGTAGGCAATCTTCGTCCCGTCGGGAGACCAGCAGGGTGCCGTATTTTCGCGGTTTGCCTTTGTAATTAAAACAGGTGTGATATCCCTTAAATGAGTACCTGGCGGTGGGATGTTCATTAAATAGACTCTGGGCGATCCCCCTTTGTTCGAGACAAATGCGAGGCGGAACCCGTCCGGACTAAACGTGGGCGTCCCTTGGGTCGAATATCGTGCAGCATAAAGGTGGCGCGGTTTACCTGTAATCCCCTTCTCAGGAGAAAATCCTTGGATGAAAAGATCGGGGTTTCCGGTAATATCGCTGATAAAAGCGACGTGGTCACGCTGCCGATTAATCGTCGGCATCAACTGATTCCCCGAAAGCGTCAACATCCGCCTCCCAACCCGGTCGCCCAAGGTCGCAATATACGCTTTAGGCATTCCCGTCTCATAGGAAACATAGAAAAAGCGTTCGGCCTGCTGTCCGGGCATTGGAGGAACATACCCGGGCGTGACGCAGTATCCAGCCTCGCGGGCGGTCAACTGCTCGGCATTTCCCCCGTCGTAATCGGCTTGCCAAACTTCTGAATATTCCTTGCCCCCTTCCACTGTTCGAATGGTAAAGAGCAAACGGGTGGAAGCGATGCCGTCAGCGCCGAAAAGCGCTCGGTGCACAGCATCAGCAACTCGATGGGCAACTCTTCTATCCTCATTCGGATACCCCGAAAGATACTGCTCATCCATGTCCAGGTTTTCTTCCCCGTCAGTCGAACGGAGATGAACAAACCAGCGATGCCCTTTAACTTCCGAGGTCAGTTGATAATAAGCCGGACTGTCCACAAGCTCTGTCCCGCCATTGTGGTCGAGATCGAATCGAAGGACCTGCTCCAACTCTCTGACATACTCTTTAGACAGCGCAGATTGGGAAGCATTGATCGGCAGAAATTGGACAGGAGTCAGCTGGTTGTCGGTTTCCAGACGTACGACAAGCTCCTGCTCTTCTGCTCCCAAGAAGGAAATCAGAAAAATAAAGACCAGAAAACTATAAATCATTGGCCAGCGTGATGGTGAATGTATGCTCTTTTTCATTTTTAAACGCCTTTTCGAAAGGAGGAAAAACCACTTTTGGAAGCACCTTTTCCACATACCTCTGATTATTCTCGTTTTGAGCGTTGACGATCTTAACGTGAATCACTTTTCCCTGGCAATCTAAAGTGAGATGAATTTTAACCTCTCCAAACTCAGGAAGCCGAAGGTTCTGCCTCAAAGCCCCTGCCAGAAGCGTGTAGTAGCCGTGGTCCTCCACGCCGGATTCCAATGAGTCGATCTTCAAGCTTTCGACCCCTTTCGCCTGGTCAATTTTTTTTGAGGTTTTACCCACTTGGCTCAACCTCTCTCTTGCCTGCGCGATCAAATCCCCCTTCCTTTCCTCATGTTGCGAGACCTTCTTTTGGGGCTTTGCTTTCGCTTCCGCTTTTTTCACCGGAGGCTTTGATTTTTTTGGAGGCGCGCTCTTTTTCACAGGCGGCGGTGTGCTTGCGGCTATTTTCTTCTCTTTTTTTTCAGGCGAAAGCTGAACAGTTTTCACAACCAGCCTGTCTTTCGGAGGTGTGTACCGTTCCGGCGTTGCCCTCCACTCGAGCCATGCGATCCCGGAAAAGTGCGCGATCGCAACGATCCCGGCGATGATCCATATCCGTCGTTCGTTCAATAGAGGCCTCAGGCAGGTTTTAATATAATGTCTAATTGATCGAAGCCCGCAGCCTCAGCCGCGTTTTTCACATTCTGATATGTCCCAAATTGCGCGCGACGGTCGTGATAAAGTTGAGGTCTCGCATCAGGATGGCGCTGCCGCTCCTGTTTAAGAAGCTCCGGCAGATGCGTCGCATCGACAAGCCGTTGATTGATCCAGATGGTGTTGTCCTCGTGGACGTGGATTGTTACGGATGAACCGTCCCTGACGGACACCCCGTCGCTTTTCGCCTGTTCCGCGCTCTCTGCAAGCTCTACCCTGTCAAGGTTCAGCATTGGCGCAACGATAATGAACATGATCAGGATCGAAAAAACGACATCCACAAGAGGCGTCAAGTTGACTGTCGGATGTTCCTCTTCTTCTCTTCTGTGTCTAATTCCTCTGCGCGCCATGGATCAATCCCGGATATCGACTTTGCGATAGCGCATTTCCACTGAGGAAAGCATATCATTTGTGAACCCTTCCATATCGGTCTCAAAATCGCGGATGCTGCTTTTTAGATAGTTGTAGGCGATCAGCGCTGGAATCGCGGTCAACAGTCCAAGAACTGTCGTCGTCAACGCCAACGCGATCCCTCCCAGAACCATCTGATTGCTTGTCGCCACCACCTGCGACTGCATCTGCGAAAACGAAATCAATATCCCCCATACCGTTCCGAGCAGTCCCATCAATGGGGCCAGTCCAACGATTGTAGATAATATGAACAGGTGCTTGTCCATTTCCTTCGTCTGCCCGGCAATCGCGGTCGCCAGATTTGCCTCTATACAATCGATATCTGTTGGAGAAAGGTACGATCCCCCTTCCTTCTGCCCCATCACATGGTGATTTTTCCTCAACAGCTCAACTGTCTGCTTTTTCAGTACCGCATAGATTTCAAAGTAGGGATTCGGCTGTTTTTCCTTTATTTCCCCATCTCCTTCCTGGGTGATGAGGTTCCCTTTCCTCAAATCGATCCGATTTTTGAACTGGGAGGAGTTTTTTCTGGCTTCACGAATCAGCCATGTTTTATAAAGCAGCAAAGTCCAGCAAATGACAGAAGCGGCGACGATCGCAAGGTAAATTCCCTTGCCCAACAGGTCGGATTGTTGATAAGCCTGTAAAAAAGGGCTAGTAGAGCCAAATATTATTAAATTCTTTACAAACAAGACTAAATCCTTTATAATAAGTAACTTTTTAAAAACTGGTTAAACTATACAGGTCAACCACCACATTTTTGGGGAATTGATAACCTATGGTTACACAAATTAAGAAATACTGGCTAGTTCTCTTCACACTTTTTGCCGCATCCTGCTTTGCGCAAGACGGATTTGACAATTTTCAGGACCCTGTCAAAGCGGAAATGATTGTCGAGCATCAATCGGTCCATCCCGACACTCCTTTTTGGGTAGGGATCAGACTCCAACTCGACGATGGCTGGCACGCCTACTGGAAAAATCCGGGAGATGCGGGGATGCCTCCCCAAATTAATTGGAATCTCCCCGAAGGATTTGAGATCAGCGAAGTGCATTGGCCAAGCCCCAAAAAATTTACAGCCATGGACGCTGTCGGCTTCGGTTACGAAGATGAAGTGATCCTCTTGGTCAAAATCACTCCCAAACGAACAGAAAGCTCTAAAGTCGATATCGGAGCCAGCATCAGCTGGGTGGTTTGCGACTCCTCTTCCTGCCTTCCCGGAAGCGCGGATATCCAGACGACACTGGGCATCACTTCCGACAATGCCAAGATCAACGACGCACACGCCCCCCATTTTGAAACTGCGCGCAAACAGCTGCCCCAAACGCTCAAGCCTCTAAAGGGAGAGCGCAAAAATGGTCTGGTCTGTATTCCCATCGAAATATCTGAAGCGATTGTTACCGCAGATTTTTATCCTGAGCAAGAAGAACGGATCGACCACACTGTCGCACCGGTCATCGCCAACGGTTCGACGATCGTATTAAAAGAGCAGGCAGGCGCAGGAAAGGAACCGTTAAAAGGGGTCCTCGTCCTCAATGGTAAAGACGCCTATGACATTCATGTGACGCTGGATTCCGAGCAATGCGAAGATGTCGCGATGAACCTGGAAGAACCCGCGAATCCGACCGCCCCTGAAAACGTACACCAGTTCAACGGAAGTCTTTGGCTGGCAATCGGTCTTGCCTTCCTCGGTGGGCTGATCCTGAACTGCATGCCCTGCGTGCTTCCCGTTATCTCATTCAAGATCCTCAGCTTTGTCAAAATGGCCGGCGAGAGCCGTCGCCTGATCTTCCAACACGGGCTTGCCTTTTCATTCGGCGTCCTCCTTTCTTTCTGGGTGTTGGCAGGCGTTTTGCTGATGCTGCAGTCCTGGGGACAGGCTGTCGGCTGGGGATTCCAACTGCAGGAACCGCTGTTCGTCGGGATCCTGGCGGCCATCATTTTAGTCTTCGGGCTGAGCCTGTTCGGAGTGTTTGAAATCGGAACAGGAATGGCGACAGCTGCCGGTCAAGCGACAACTAAGTCGAAAAGCGGCCTGATGGGATCATTCTTAAGCGGGATTCTTGCGACAGCAGTTGCCACCCCGTGTACAGGGCCGTTCCTAGGAACCGCTGTTGGATTTGCCGTCACGCTACCGACAATTCAAGCCCTGATGATCTTCACTTCCCTTGGCCTGGGTATGGCATCACCCTATCTGCTTTTAGGAGCATTTCCGGAACTCCTGAAATGGATGCCCAAACCCGGCAACTGGATGGTCACGTTCAAAGAGGTGATGGGTTTCATTATGCTGGCCACAGTCCTTTGGTTGGTATGGGTTTTCGGCGCTCAAACAGATACCATGGCAGTCTTCCTCCTATTATCAGGCTTCTTTTTCTTAGCGCTCGGCTGCTGGATCTGGGGAAAATGGGGCACGCCGATCATGAAAAAGCGCACGCGCATGATCAGCCTCGCCATCACTGCCATCACCTTTATAATTGGAGGCTATGCGATCACCAAGGCCTCAGGAATGAGCGGTGACTCTGTTGAGCCCTTAACCAGCGCGGAAATCGCCATGGCGGAAAGCTCTCCCGCTTCACTGACAGATCGCTGGGTCCCCTTCTCTCCTGAACTGTTGGAAAAACTACAGAATCAAGGAGTCCCTGTTTTCATCGACTTTACCGCCAAATGGTGCCTGATCTGCCAGGCCAACCACCTTGTGCTAGAAGTGGACAGCGTGAGAGAAAAATTTCAACAGAAAGGTGTTGTCCGCATGGTCGGCGACTGGACCAAGACCGATCCTGTGATCACCGACTGGTTGAAAAAATTCGGCCGCAACGGTGTTCCTCTCTATGTCCTTTACAATGACAAACAGGAAGCAGAAGTTCTCCCTCAGGTGCTGAGTCCCGATCTCGTCATCGAAAAACTCGACCTTTTACCGGAACCGGTTTCTATAAAATAACACGAGGGGACAGCCCTGTCCCCCTCCTTTTTTGAGTTCATCTATTATAATTTCGTATTTTAAAATTACCTTGATATATCTTTGACCATTAACAAAATAAAATTTATAATAGTTATATAAGAATAAGGTTAATTATTATATTTACTGGAGGAGGATAAAATGACTGCTAGCGTAGGTCCGCAAGCTTCGGTTGAAGCGCAACTAATGATACTGAACAAACTCGACAATGCTGCCGTCCATGAATTCGTGGAGTCTACCCTTGCAGACTGGAATGGAAGGTCTGTCTCGGAGGGTGAGATGAGTGCTGTGATCGACAAGGTCACTGATCTTGTGCAGTCGGCATTGAGTACGGAAAAGTCCTCACCTCCTGATGTCAAATTCTCTACGGCATTATCCTCCTTGAAGGAGATCAAAGGGCGGATCGGAAGCAAAGTTGATGCTGCAGCAGCGGACCGCCTTAAGATGCCAAGAGAAGAAAAAACGGTAGAAGATAGCTTAAAATTACTCGATAAAGAACATCCGGAACGACACCCCGCATTTCGTGAAGGCTGGACAACAGGAACAGCGCGCAGGGCCCTTGATATGCCCTCCACCCCAATCGGAAGCTATGTCATCGTAAAAGAGAGGAACCGTCTGGAAGTACTGGTGAAACGGGAAAGCGGGACCGAACAGCACTTACTGGAAGAAAATGAAGATGCACCCGGTTATACCGTTTGGGTCGAGCCCTCTTTTATGGGAGGAGGGAGCTGCTCTGGAATCGACGCGGGAGCATCGTGTTCCGGCCTTGACGAACCCTCTCCCGTTATTGCCGTGGACGACACCCCATCGGAACCTCCAGAAATTCTTGGCGTCTCAGTGACCCCATTAAGTAGACTAAAACCAGAAGCTGAATCTCTGCTTAAACTCAGCTCTGATTTTGGTCAAATTCAGTTTTCAGGTTACTCATCTTCAGACTGGAATGAGCTAAAAGCGGCATCTGCTAAAAAAGTTGCCCCTGAGCACAGACCGCATTGGGAAAGCACGGAAGCAAATAAACGGACTGCCGTTGATGAGATCAATCTTGCAGAAGCCACGCAAAGGACTTTAACAAGAGCCGGAAGCCCTGTCTTTTTCCATTGCAATACTGTCAAAGCAGGAGAACTCGCGTTCGACTGCCACCAGCTTCCAACAGATTATTCAAGGGATGACGTCTGGCTTTCCCTTTGGGAAGATGCAGGAAAGGCTGGGGGTAGAGCGACAATCATGAAGCTATCGACAAGCGGCTGTCCTGGAAGAAACGACCTTCCCGTGATCCGCGATTACTGGCCTGTCAAAGAAGGCGACCCCTCGATTCATCGGTTCAACGAGCGTTGTGAACAAGCGGAACAGCAGCTAAATGCAGTCTTATCAGGAAAAACCCGAAAGGTCGTCAATTTCAAACGCTCCATACAACAAAACCAGGTCGCAAAAGAAAAATGTGAAGCTGAACTTGAAGAGTTACGACAAAGCCGATCAAGTGACAGCCCTGTCGCGGCAACCTCGTCTGGTGAAACTCGCGAATCAGAACTTGTTAAACTGATTGAAAGGTATCAGCGGAAAATCGACAGCGACACAAAACAGCTGGATAATCTTCTTGCCGCGGCAAAGGAACATCTCGATTATGTGGTCGAGCAAAAAGAAAAAGCCGCAGCGGGCGATATTCCCGGGGTTTACGTTGGCAAATTTAAAACTGTCGATGGGATCACAGTGGAAAATGTCGACGAAAAACCACTGGAAGGTTTTCCCGGGGCAATCGTGCGTAAGTTTAAACTCACGAAAGATGGAGAAGAACCTCGAATTGTCACGCAGATCGATTACCCTAAATGGGCTGACTTTTCTGCAGCAGGAGCCGCTGTTTTACCAAACTTAAGAAGTGTTTATCAAAAAGAGCACGGTGACAATCCCACTCCAATGAAAGTGCACTGCCGGGCAGGAGTGGGCCGGACCGGGACCTTTATCTCCTTTTGCGGTGCGATGGATAAAATTGAAAAAGCAGTGAGAGAAGGAAAAGTGAGTGAGCTGGAAGGTAAAAAGCTGTTGTTTGAAATCATCACCGACGCCCGCTCTCAACGCGACTGGCAAATGGTACAACAGTCTGTGCAGGCACAACAGCTAACACAAGCTTTAGAGGAAGAAGTCTTCAAGTTGGCCCTTGAAGCCCAGGAATCTCAAGGAGCGGCATCATCAGACGACAGGTGAAAAACCGAAAGCTCGCCATTCATATCTAAAACAGTGAGCTCGTCGGCTGTACGTTTGACCTGCTGAACCGTATTTTCTGATGCCTGGAACCTCCCTTTTTCAGACTGGTCAGAAAGAGACCATACTGTCACCCATCCATCCATGCCACCAATGACAAGGGAATCGTACGCAACATCGATCACATTGATCGACTGCCCGGTTGAAATCGTCTTTACCACATTGCCTTTCTCCCCTTCCCACAAATCAATGTTCCCATCCGCTTTAGCCACGATCAACAATTGATCGTACAGCGCCATATCAACAACCGCTTCCTCGTTAGAGTACTCAATGGAGCCTTCGCTATTTCCTTCGATGTCATAGAAGGTCAATTTCGGTTCGATGTTAGACATAACGATCAAAGAACTATTCCAGCAAACCGTCTTTTTAATATCCTTGCTCTCAACTGGTATTTCGTTGATCTTTTTTAAAGTATCAGGATCCCAAATGATAATTTTTCCAAGCGACGTCCACGTCGTCAGCCAATCGGGACTCCAGCTAAACCCCGAGACCCAAGAGTCATGTTTTTCCAGAGCCTCTACCTGTTCTAATTCACTGAGATCTCGAAAGGTAACAGCTTCACTTCCTCCTGCGATCATCACTTTGTTCTGAATGATCCTCATCTGGCTGACAAGCTGCCGATGAGGGATCCTGACCACCGTGTCCGAATAAAGGGTCGGATGACAAATGAGTGTCGACCTGTTTTGAAAAAGCAAATAGGGGCCTTGTCTGACGAAAGCGCTGATCTTTTCATCTGTAGGAGCTTTCCACTTGAATACCCAATTGACACAGTTTTGGCACCTGCTATAGATGGAAGCGTAACTCTCGTCAATTCGGGGCGTCTTACCGAATTCTTTCTCTAAAATCGGGCTCCACAGGCAATTAAGCCTGCTTAAAACGCACCACCGGCGGCAAACCCCCGCTGAACGGACTAAATCCTCTTTTGATAATTTCTCAAAAATCAGGATAAGCACGTCATTGTATAGGAGTTTTTCTGTCAGATCCTCTCCTTCCTGATCAGGGGAATCTACAGCCTCCTGGCTTTGAACGACTCTCAGATTTTGCTGGACTGTGGAAACGCTTGACATGAGAAAATTTTACCTGCTTTAGAATTATTTGTAAATTATTAAATATAAGTGAGATGCACGATTGTCAATTTTCTATCCCTCTCATCTTCAATTATTTATTTGACACATTAAATCATAGATCTTAAAATAAATATAGGAGGAGGCGGATAATATGTTGAAACTCAGTATTTTATCTTTTCTTCTGATCGTCGGATCCCTTTTTGGAGAATCAGAGGATCAAGAGGTTGAGTATGAAGAAGATATCATCGTTGGTGAGCCGGAATGCCTGCAACTGATGACAACCGGCCGCGGGGCTGGCAGCAATTACATGATCAAATTTTACAATTCCTGTCCCAAAAAAGTGTGGGCAAGCGTCTGCGTTGAGGAGAGGCCGGGAAAGTTCAAACTGCATGAAAGCTCGACTAAGATCCCAAAATACGGTTACATGGACATCTATACCTACGAGGGAACTCCTCCGGTTTCTGTCCACTGGATCTCTGGATCCTCGCGTCCCGGGAAACCTCCCGGCCATTGCGGCATTGATGTGGAAGAATAAAGCTGAAAAGAGATAGGATGTTCCGCAAACCGACGGAGGTGCGGAATGGCCGATCGATATATTTTTGAGTTCCCGACCTTGATCCATTTTGGACAGGGGGTTTCAAATAATCTGGGAGCCTATCTGGACAAGCATGCGATCCAACGCCCCCTCTTTGTCACTGACGAGAACATCGCCAGACAGCCGTTCTTCCCGGACCTTATTGAACAATCCCAGGGAAGCGTCGTCTTTGACAGCGTCCCCCATTCAGCGACAAAGCAATCGGTCATCAAAGGAAAAGAGGTTTTCTCCCAACATGGGTGCGATGCCGTGATCGGCGTAGGGGGAGGGACCGCAATGGATGCTGCCCGCGCGATCGCGCTTATGGCCAATCACCCCGGCGATCTATTCGATTATACCGTTGAAAAAGAAGGGGCCGAGAAAATAAAAAATGAGATCCCGCCCTTTATCACTATCCCCACCGCTTGCGGAACGGGAAGCGAAGTTTCAAGGGGATGCGTGATTGCCGATGACAACTCACCTGATAAGGGCACGATCTACTCACCAAAACTTCTTGCCCAGGCAATCTTTGCCGACCCCGAACTCTCGATGGAGCTTCCCCCAACACTCACAGCCTCCACAGGTATCATTGCGCTGTCGAACAATATAGAGGCCTTTTTGGCAAAGGGATTTCATCCGATGTGCGACGGGATCGCGCTTGAAGGTGTACGTCTGGTATTTGAACATCTGCCGAATGCTGTCAAACAAGGGGATATCGATTCCCGCGCCGGCATGATGATGGCCGCAATGATGGGCGCAGTGGCCCAACAGAAAGGACTGGGGGTCATCCATTCAGCGGCGCATCCGCTATCATCGTTATTCAACACTCCCTACGGTGTTGCAAGCGCGATCATGCTGCCTCATGGTCTGGAATTCAATATTCCCCAGAGTCCTCGCAAGCTACAGCAGCTCTCTGATGCCATCTGGAGCCACGATTTTGTCCGGTCGACAAAAGAACTTGCGGAAACGCTGGAACTCCCCTGTTCATTAAAAGAGATCGGAGTGAGCGAAGGGGATGTGGAGCAACTTTCCACCCTTGCCTATCAAACTCCCTATCACTCTTTCAATCCACGTCCAGTAAAAGAAAAAGATTTTGCCGACCTCTATCGAAAAGCGCTTTAGAGAAATTCTCTTTTCTTGAGTTAATTCGGTATAAATCCCATAAAAATTTGACAATATATGTAATTTTTTATTTGATTGTTCCTTATGTGTTTTTCTGCCGAAGCAAGCTTTACCGTAGGGACAATGTTAGGAGTTGTCGGAGTCGCGACGCTCCAGCGAGTGAAAAAAAAGGAATACCTCCTGATCGCACTTTTTCCCCTCTTGTTTGCAACCCAGCAAATTCTCGAAGGGCTCGTCTGGCTTAACATGGATCCAGCATTCATCTCGACACCTTTCAGTCAGACAGTAGTGAATCTCTACCTCTTTTTTGCCTGGCTGTTCTGGCCCATTTTCGTTCCACTAGCGTTTTTAATCGCAGAAAAAGAAAACTGGAAAAAGTGGGTGTTTGCCGGCGCTTTTCTTATTGGACTGTCAATCACCTACGTGGACATCATCCACCTGATGAAACATCAGGTAACTCCGACAATTGCCGGCCATAGTCTCAACTACGGATTTACACCGATGTATGGGAACATCATTTATGGCCTCTCCGCCTTTATTCCCATTTTTCTTTCCAGCATTCCCCAAATGAAAAAATTCGGTGCAGTCTTACTCGCCACTTTTTTCATTTCTCAGATCATCTATTTGTACGCATTCACTTCTGTTTGGTGCTTTTTTTGCGCAGCATCAAGCATCTTACTATATAAAATTCTTAAAGAAGCCTCTTCAGAAAGAGAATTTATCAAATCTTAATGGAAATAGGGTATCTTATACCTTAATAAACAAAAATAGTTAGGTTTCAACAGCATGCGCATTATTGATTATTTCGATCCCAGAACAGAACTCAATACCTGGGAGAACTTCAAGGAACTGAACTGGAAGCAAAAAGGGATCACCTTACTTGTGTCCGCGATCGCTGCAGTCATCTTCCCCATCTATGGGGGCTTTGTCGCATTCCGCGCGCTGACCCACCACTTCCATAAAGTGGACGCATCATCTGAAAAGCCTATCCCTTCCCCTATTCCACATCGATCCCCTCCATCTTCTAGCGCCTCAACCGAACTAAGGTCTGCGCCACCCAAACGAGAGATGCCGGAATGGAAGCAAATGCTTTACCGCGGCCTCTCCAAGCAGCTTGCTGCTCGAAATTTAACACATGGAAAAGCGGAAGAAAACGGCGACTGCCTTTTTGACGCGGTCTCCCAACAGCTCGCGAAAGTCGGCATCCACAGAACGAAAAAACAAGTGCGTGAAGATATTCAAGACCACTTGGAAACATGCGACGATGACACCCGCTATCGCGAATTACTTCGAGGTAACTTTGAAGATGCGTATGGAGATTTCGCCGATCGAATAGGCCTGTGTGTCGAAGACGTTACAGAAGGCGCTCCGATCTGGGGAAATAAAGCCTGCCTGCACATGATCGCTGACATCTATCATGTGAGAATTGAATCATACGCCGTCATGGCATTCGAAATTACCCTGATGGATGCCATGGACGACAAGTGGGAAAACTTTGAGAAATACCAATACCATCGAGGTGAATTCGACACCGGATTCGAAGTTTGCACGGAAATCGATGAAAGCGAAATCCTTCCTGCTGATGGAATAGTCGAACGGACAATCCAATTAGGAAACCTCTCAAGAGGTCCCTGGGGGCACTTTGTTCCCGTCTCCCCTTTGCGTTGATTTGATATCTTCTAAGATCAGATAGAACGATGTCGTGACCAACAGAATAATAGCTGTGGAAAACAGGATCCCGAAGCCTAGGGACACAGCCATCGGGATCAAGAATCTTGCCTGCATTGAACGCTCGAAAATCATCGGGGCCAGACCAAAGAAGGTGGTGAACGAGGTCAATACTATGGGGCGGAAGCGACGTCTGCCAGCATCAATGATTGCCTCCATCGCGCTCATCCCCGATTCCATATTCTGATTCGCCGTCACGACCAGTACAAGAGAGTCATTGACCACAACACCTGCAAGCGCGACCAGCCCGAACATACTAATGATGCTCAGTTCATACCCAAGCAGCATGTGCCCCAGGATCGCCCCGATCATTCCAAACGGGATGCTGAGCATCACGATCACAGGCTGTGCATAACTTTTAAAAGGAATGGCCAGCAGGGCATAGATCCCGAACAAGGCGAAAATAAATCCGACACCCAACGCTTCAAGCGATTCAATTCGATCCCTTTGTTCCCCCTCAAAAGAATAAGTTAAACCGGGATACCGATCGATTAATCGAGGCAGGATCTGACTTTCGATGTCAGCCATGATCTCCGCCGCGTTCGCCACGAACTCGTCCACATCGGCTGTCACAGCCTGGACCCTGCGTCCATTTGTCCGATCAATGTTGGTGTAGGCGTAATCGTGGACCACGTCAGCCGCTTGCGAAATGGGAATCTCTCCTCCCTGAGGTGTGCGGATTACCAACTCTTCGATCGTTTCCACTGAATCCCTCTCATCCTCGGGAAGCCTCACCATTACCTTGATCTCATTTCTTCCTCGCTGCTGCCGCAGGGCTTCGGCGCCATAGAACGCCCCCCTGATCTGTTCTGCAAGATCTTTCGTTGTCACGCCAAGACCTCTTGCCTCAGGCCTTAACTGAAAACTTAACTGTGGTTTGCCTCTCGCCACCCCATCATCGATATCAAACACCCCTTGATAAGTCTCGATCTCATCAGCCAACACTCTGGCCGCATTCTTTAGGGTTTCATTCGAAGGATGGCTTAGTTGAACTTCGATCGGCTTTCCGCTTCCAACCTGTACGATCCCCTGAAAACTTGACGTTTCCGCTCCAAGAATTTTTCCTGTTTCTTCACGCCACTTTTTGGCCAGTTCAATCCCGCTGACCGATCGGTCTTCAGCAGAAACAAGGTACATTTGGGCGCCGACAAGATGTGTCCCTTTCAATTGAACAGCAGCTCCCCCGGGACCCGATCGGTCCAACGCATCTCCGATCTGCGTATAGATCCCTTTGCTTGCCTTTTCATCGCCAAAAGAGGCTAATGCACGAACTCCCGCGTCGACCAACTGCTTTTGCACTTTTCTCGATGTTTCCAAAGGAACTCCATAGGGAAGAACAACTTGAGCGCTCACAATGTCTGATTCCACTCTTGGCAGATAACTGAACTTTAGATGTCCACCAAAAACCAGCCCCAGAAGGACGACTAAAATTCCCACTGCGCAAGTCATCGTGAGGTACCTCCAAGCCATCGCCGTTGTGAGCTGGGGAACAAACACTTTATCAATTAAAGTTTTTAAATAGGATTCAAAAATCTTGTTCGGCTTGTTGAGAAGCTTCCAGATTTTCCCCTTTTTGTACTCGTGCGTCAGATGAGAAGGCAGGACAAATAACGACTCAAACAGAGAAATGATGAACACAGAGACAACAATGGCCGGGATCTGCATAAAAAGCTTGCCGGAGGGCCCCGGAACAAAGAAAAGCGGCAGAAACGCCATGATATTGGTCAGAACGGCAAATGTGACAGGCCCAGACATTTCCCGCGCCCCAATAATGGATGCTTTGAGAAATGGAAACCCCTTTTCTCTATTGTGATAGATATTTTCGCCCACCAAAATCGCGTCATCGACAATGATCCCTAATGTGACGATAAACGCAAACAACGAGATCATATTGATGGAGGCCGAGGTCCACGGGATGAAAAGAAACGATCCAATGATTGAAACAGGAATGCCGATAGTTACCCAAAACGCCAGTGACGGTTCAAGAAACAACCCTAAGAACACGAGGACCAGGATCAACCCAATGGTGGCATTCTTCATCAGAAGCTGAATCCTGTCCCGATAAACTTCTGAACGATCGTTCCATGTAACAAGACGCACTGATGACGGGAGAGAGCGGTTTTTTTTCTCGACATATTGAGCGACATCCGCAGCGATCTCCAGAGGATTTTGATCTCCTACCCTGTATACCCTGAGAAAAACTGCCGGCTTCCCATTGAAGTAGGCCTCTTCAAACGTATCTTCGAATTTTTCCCTGACTTCCGCAATATCTCCCAGAAGGACCCTTGTTCCATCCTTGTTGGAAACGATGGGAATGTCCTCATATTCGCTGGCAAAATCCCGCTTTTCCTTCGTTCTTATAAGCACTTCGCCTCCTGGAGCCTTTACACCGCCTCCCGGAAGGTCCAATGCAGTGCTTCGCACAAGGTCCGAGACCTGCTCTAGCTTCAGGTTGTATTCTCTTAAATGCGCTGAAGGGATTTCGATGCTGATTTCCAAAGGGGGAACCCCTCCAATGTCTATCAGCGTGATCCCTTCTTCCTGGATCAACTCTTCACGCACCTCCTCAGCAAGATCATTGAGCTCTTTCCGGTCAATATCCCCTGTCACGATCAATGTGATCACTTGACGGCGTTGGTCGACCAGACTGACGATCGGCCTCTCCGCCTCCTCCGGAAACGATTGGATACTGTCAACGACGTTTTTCACATCCTGAAGAACGTTGACCTGGTTCACCCCTAAAAGCAGCTCGACGCTGACAACGCCGTTTCCCTCAAATGCCACGCTCGTCACCCGTTTCACCCCGTCAAGCGAGCGCACCTCGTCCTCAATTGACAAGAGAACCCCCTCCTCGATCTCTTCAGGGCTTGCCCCGGGATAGAGGACGGTCACGCGAACGACATCCAAATTGAACTCAGGATAAACCTCTTTTTTTACCCTGGACATAATCAGGAGACCGCCGGCAATCAGAATGAACATCAATAAGTTCGAGGTCACCGAGTTTCGGGCCATCCAGGCGATCGGACCTTTGTTCCACTCCTCAGCCATCTTGATTTTCCGTTTCATCCAGTTTTTCCAGAAGCATCCCTTCGATCGGAATACCTAAAGGGCTGACGACAATATCGGAATTATCATCCAGACCGGAATCAATGTACACATAGTCGTCATCTTTCTGGATGACGTTGACTTCACGAACCTCAAGCTGCTGATCGCTGTTCATGACCCAAACCCGGTTGTCTTCACGCAGCACCTTGCGGGGAAGGACGATAACCTCTTCGATCACCGGCCCTTCGAATTCCACTTTGACATAACTTCCGATCAACATAGGAAATGAATGGTCATGTTTGATCCCCAAAGGATCGTCAACACCGACCAGGATACGCGCCATTCGGCCATTGGGATCAAGATCCCCCAACAGCCGCAGCACATGCCCTTCTCTCACCACTTGCGAGCCGTCGAACTCCTGGATCACCTTCACTTTGGCCCCTATTCCCGCTTCTTTCCCTGGAGCAATGAGCCAGCGGAGCTTTGACACTGGAATACTAACCTGTACCCGGAACATGTCCGTACCTGCCAAGGTCGCGAAAGAGGATTGCGGTGTCAAATAGTCGCCTACCTGTAGCTTAGTTTCGACGACAACAGCGTCAAACGGAGCCTGGATGATCGTTCGACTCAGATCCAATTTAGCTTTTTCCAAACGGCTTTTCGCCGCTTCCACTTGAGCTTCTTTCTCTCTGAGATGGGGCTTTCTCAGCGCGAGTTCCTCGCTAAATTCTGTTATCTGGATAGTTGGGCTCAGTTTTTCCCACTCCCGTTTAGCGATCAGCTGCCTTCCTTTTTCAATTTGCAGTTCGAAGTTGGTCTTTTCGAGCGCCGCCTTCTCTTGTTCCACCTGGTTTTCAAAATCCCGCGGATCGATTTGAACAAGGATCTCCCCTCCATCGACAAGACCTCCTTCGACCAGCTCCGAAGAGCGGGCGATCACACGTCCGCTCACCTCAGACTTTAACTCCACTTCTTTATCAGCCTGCACAGTACCTTGAGCTGAAACAGCGATGCGCCGATCGACCTTTTCCGCCTTCATCGTACGGACAAGCTTTGCTTTGTTTGTCGAATCGACTTTTGTCGGTTCAGCATCAAAGATGACAGCCAACAGGGCGACCGCCCCGCAGCCAATGATGACAACCAGGATCCAAAATGCCTGCGTTCGATTCTTATTAATAAAATCCATCATGACATACACCAACGAGTGATAAAAGGTCCCCCAAGAGCTCTGTACAGCTTTGCGCGGATTGTTAATAAATTTTTCCTCTCAACAACAATGCGGCGTTCCAGCGCCTGCCTTGCCTGAATTGCGGCGATCACACTTAAATAATCGATATTTCCATTAATGTAATTCCAATTCGACTCTTCCAGATTGTCCTTCGCGATCTCCAATGACTTTTCGATCTGCTCGATCAGTTTCAACTGCTGTTTTTCCTGCACAAGGCTGTCCTCAACTTCTAATAAAGCATTTAAAAACCCCTGGCCATAAGCGTTGACAAGCTCGCAAACGATCGCCTGCCGTCTGTAAACTTCCGCCCTGCGCCTCCCCCCATCAAAAACAGGTGCGGCCAGCGCCCCGATAATCTGAGAGATCTGATTGTTGAAAAGGTCTTTGATATCGTCAGATTGGAAATCGTAGTCGATCCCCAGAGTCAGTCTGGGAAATCTGTCCGCGACTGCTGCAGCGACCAAATAATCCGCCGATTCGAGCCTCTGATGAATGGCTCTCAGGTCCGGCCGGAAGCACAGAAGCTCAGCGGGCCTTCCCAAGGCTGGAAATTGAGGAAGATCGACCAGACCGTCATCAACAATATAGCCCTCCCCATTCGGAGGACCTCCCAATAAAGTCGCCATCAAGTTCTGAGATGTCCGTAATGCCGTTTCAACGGGAGTCTTGTCCTGTTCCGTTTCCGACAATTGCAACCGCTGCTGGTAAACATCAAGAGCTGATGATTGGCCAAGGCTGAACCTGAGCTCGATCAGTTCCAGCTGTGTCCGGCTCACCTCGATCTGGTGATCGATCACGTCAAGCAGCGTTTTCTGCTCCTGAATGGTAAACCAAAGATCTACAACACTGCCGGTCAAAAGCCAGGCCGCGGATTCCAGATCTTCTCTCGTTGCACGCATTTCGTAACAGGCGGCGCGCGTCTCAGAGTCGATCCGCCTCCAAAGATCGACTTCGTAAGTCAGGGCATTCGACAACAGATAGAAAGTGAAGTGATCGCTCCCATTTCCCGTAGGAAACATCCCTCCTCCAATACCCGCCCCATCAAAAAAACCGAAGCTATCCCCATTCGTTCGCGTATGCCTCACGCTTGATATCGTGGTGATCTCGGGGAATTTCTGCGATCCGACAACTTTCACCTGCCAGCACGCCTGAGCGACACGCCACCAGGACTGTTTGAGGTCTAAATTATTGGAGAGAGCTGTTTCGACCACCCGGTCCAATTCTGGAACATCGTATTCTTTCCACCATTCCCCGTGGTAGGCGGACCCCGGCTCCTCTTCATTCTCGTAGGAATCGGGAATCTCAACACATGGACGGCAAAGATCTAATGAGTGATGGACCTTACACCCGGCAAGAACCGAAAGAAAACAGAAAGCCGATGTGTAAAAAATCCACCTGATCATGTATATTAATTAAACATATTTAAGATTTTTATTGGTTAATTATGATCAAGTTCATTGATTCCCACGCCCATCTCTCCAGTTCGCAAGTGTGGCCGGATATTGAAGATATTCTTTCAAGGGCAAAAGATACAGGTATCCAATCGATTATCAATATCTGTACCGACAAAGACACGTTGGAAAAAGGATTGGAGCTGGCAAAGCGTTTCCCCTGGATTTTCAATACAGCCGCGACCACTCCGCACGATGTCGAAAAAGAAGGAGAGCTCTATTTTTCTACGATCGCTGAGCACGCCCGCAACGGCTCGCTCGTCGCTGTGGGAGAAACGGGGCTTGACTACTATTACGAGCATTCCCCTCGCGATATTCAAAAGAAATTCTACATTAAATACCTGCATCTCGCTCTGGAAACCAACCTTCCAGTGGTGATCCATTGCCGCGATGCATTTGCCGATTTCTTTGAGATTCTCGACACCGAGTATCAAGTGAAGGGACAACATGCCCCCGG
>CAZWOB010000012.1:0-4068 GCA_964635295.1 uncultured bacterium | reverse complement strand
TTCATTGCCGACATAAAGGGGGTCTCATTGGAAGAGCTTGCAACAACCACAACCGCTAATGCGGAAACACTATTTAAGTTATGAAAGATACGATCCGATACATCGAGAGGAGCACGGGCAAGCTTGAACTGGAAAAAATTTTCGGCGAGCAAGCGATCCGTTTCCTCTACAACCACTCCTTTGGCTCTCGTTTAAATCGATTCATCGCTCGCACGCCACTGATTTCCAAAACATTCGGTTGGTGGCAAAAGCAGTTTTGGACACGGCGGACAGTGATCTCCTTTATCGAGTCCTACGATGTCGATGCGAACGAGTTTTTAGATTCTCCTAGTTCCTATCGTTCGTTTAACGATTTTTTCATCCGCAAGCTCAAGCCGGAAGCACGGCCGATCGACCAAAACACAGAATCCGCAGTGATGCCTGCGGATGGACGCTACCTCTTTTTCCCCAACATCGCTCATACGGAAGGTTATATCGTCAAAGGGAAGAAGTTTTCCCTTCAGTCGCTTCTAGGCGGCGATGAGGCGCTTGCCAATCAATACGCAAGGGGCTCTATGGTGATCGCCAGGCTATGCCCGACCGACTACCATCGGTTTCATTTTCCGGTCGATTGTATTCCGGGGGCTCCCAGGCTGATCAATGGAGCGCTATATTCTGTGAATCCTCTCGCCCTGAGAAAGAATATCAATATTTTTACTGAGAACAAGCGATACATCACAGAACTGGACTCGAAAGTCTTTGGCAAGGTTTTGTTTATTGAAGTGGGAGCGACATGTGTCGGGTCAGTCCATCAAACCTATACCCCTGACCAGCCTTGCAAAAAGGGAGATGAAAAAGGGTATTTTTCATTCGGTGGTTCTTCAATTATTATGCTTTTTGAGCCTAATATGATTCATTTTGACGACGATTTGATCAAAGCTTCGCAGCAGCGGATCGAAATCCGCTGCTTGATGGGACAATCGATGGGGGTCTCAGCGGCTTCTCGCTTTACTGAGCAGACGCAGGAACTCGATGTAGAGCCAGATCAGGGTGACCATTAGGGCAAAACTGCAGTACCACTCCATGTATTTAGGCAGTCGGTATTGTGTCCCTTTTTCGATCAGGTCGAAATCCAGGACAAAGTTCAAAGCGGCGATCACCACCACGAACAAGCTGAACCCGATTCCAAGGGCGCCATTGCCATAGATGAACGAAAGGCTCACTCCAAAGAACATGTTGAGAATGATCGCGATGAAATAGACGATCGCAATCCCTCCGGTGGCGGCGATCACACCGAGTTTGAACCCTTCTGTCGCTTTCACCCAGCCGGTACGGTAGGCGATCAGCATGGCAAACATGGTTCCGAATGTCAACGAGGTTGCCTGGACAACGATGCCCGGGTAGCTTGCTTCGAAGATGGATGAAATTCCCCCGATGAACAACCCTTCGGCAAGGGCGTAGAGGGGAGCTGTGACAGGCGCCCATTCTTTTTTGATGACCGTGGCGATAGCAAGACCCAGTCCGCCGAGCAGGCCGACCCACATCCATGTCTGTACTGCTGCGGCATTTCCGCCTGACTGGAAAAACTGCATCCATGTCCAGCCTGCGGTGATCAAGACACAGAGTAGCAACAGTCCGGTCTTGTTGATGACCCCTTGGATCGTCATTGCTTCGCCTTGAGCTGCTGTTCCAAGTTTTTGGAACGTCTCAGGCTGCAAAGTAGGATTCGATGATCTCATCTCATTTACCCTTTCATTTAGTTTTAAAGGCATATATTAACACATTTGAGTATTTGTCCACCAGTTAACAGCAATGCAGAAAGAAATAGACCCAGCCCGTCTCCTCATCCACTCGCTTAGATGAAAACCGCCAAGATGAGAGAAAAGTCTGGAACAACATTCTTCATAGATTTTCACCACTTGAAGACTTTTACGTGAGGTACTAATACGTTTTCATTACATTTTTTATTTTCCGAAAGCTCTTCACCTCCCCACGATGGAATCATCAAGTGGATATGCTCATTCTTTTCCATTTCAATGAGATTTGTTATCTTATCTCGTAAAAAAATTAAACCTTCAGCATTTCCATGAATTTCTAACAGCTCGTTTTTTTCATTAAATTCAAATGTTAATTCTTTACTCATACAATTTTTCTCCTAAAGGAAAACGTTTCTTTTCCACAGATCGATAAAGCAACCATTTTTCTGTAAACTTCCCACTACTACCAAGAAATAAAGAAGAAGGAAAAGAAGAGGGGGCTTATTGATTAGGAGAACAAAGGAAAGCACTCCGTGAACGGTTACTTATTTTCTTCACAGTATCCGTCAGGTATCTCATTCGGAATTGGTGAACGAACCTTTTTCAAATACATCAGTGAAGACGCTTTAAATTTTTTAAAATTGCAACGAGCTTCTTTAAGACATTCTTTGTTTGCCCCTCCTGCTAAATCAGGATTATTATTTTGCAAATCATCATCTTCCCAATAACAAACAGGGCAAATGCTGTATGTGTTATTAGCAGGCTCGTCTAAGGTAAGGAAACCGCAACACGGACAAGGAAATCCCTCGCTTTTAGCTATAAAAATCAAAAGCATTGTTTAATTTAATAGGTCATAACTCAACTTTCTGCCCAGCTTCTAAAAACCCTCAGCAACTTTAATAAATTTAAAGGTCCACCAGCAGCCTTAAACTGAAAATTTTCAACAACACAGTAAATCCAATCATTCTCTGATATAAATTCATCAACAATACAAAATTCTTTATTCTCTAGACCGGTTTCTGAAAGATTAATAAAAATACTCCAACCAGGATTATCCAAATTTGTGATTTTAATATTTGTATTATGCTCCCAATCTCCATTGCAGTTTTTATAAAACCATTCCTGCAACCAACCAAAATCATCATTTTCATTCTGCTTCATGGAATCCCCCAAGGCTTCAAAGGTCATAATACCTCCAGATATTAATGGATCGTGAACATGTGGAGTATGATATTTTTACCTAATTTGTTATTAAATTAAAGCTTTCTAGTTTTATCTAGAAGCTTCACCATTTTCTATGGATTCGGTTTCTGGAATTATATTTAGATCGATATACCCCATATTTCGCAGCTCTATCTTTAACCGGATCTTTTCGGAAAACCGAATAACTTCCAGCGGCATTAACATCTGATACAAATCGATTTCATCCCTTCTTGTTAGCAACATTTGCAACCTCACTGCCTGGAACAACACCTTTCACATACTATTCAATCTATAGTATCATTCATTTAAGGTACCTCCCAGATGTACGGATATCTTATACCTCCAGGTTTTGAAGGATCATGAACATGTGGTGTATCTATCCATTCCTTTGAATGAGTATTAAAGTGGCTATGAGGATGATTTGATCCATCAAACCTTTTCACAATTTCCCATGGGTTAGGGTTTCTAGGGTTAGTCTGAGGCTTATATGTTGCATATTTTGCAGTCCCACCATTGATTGGATCTCTCCGAAAAACCGAATGACTTCCAGTAGCATTAACATCTGGTACAAATCGATTTCGTCCCGTCTTGTTAGCAACATTTGCAACCTCTCCACCTGGAACAACATCCTTTCCAGACTTGCCAATATTTGGCGTAATATCCCTGTGGATTTTAGCTGCTGTCTCTTCCATCTCAGATGCAGCCTTCCCCCACCTCACGGCGGAATAACACCAACGCGCCGTACGGTATATCCCTTTTCCCGCAGTGCCAAGCGCCTTTAGCCCTATCCTGGCCTCCGTTTCACCGGTAGCCAATCCCAATGCCATCGATGCTCCTGTCCCTATTCCATAACCTACCATCGACTGCCAATTATCACACTGATACTCGCCAAACATCACCTCGGACACTCCATAGGTCCTATGGTTTGCTGCCCCCCAAAACATCCCTCCTAAAAACGTTCCCTGGGTTCCGGTGCCTGGCCTGTTCATCTCCTGATGCTCAACTGCAGACAACCCGTCAGGATCCAAATACCTCAACGGATTGTGATGCACATAGGCATAGAGGTTGGGACCATCGGCAAACCAGGCAGGATCAGCAGTCGTCCACCTCCCCCAAGATGCGTCGTAAT
>CAZWOB010000011.1:0-42425 GCA_964635295.1 uncultured bacterium | reverse complement strand
TTTTGAATTAACTCTCTGTATAAATATATTCTGAATTAAATATAATTATTTTTTTTTAAAGAGGCAGATCGGGGATCACATCGTCTCGCATGATTTCTTCCCACTTACTTTTCAACGCCTGACATTTTTGATCGATCTCTTTAATTTCCCGATCAAAGTCTTCTCGATCCGTTGGAGTGCATTTCGTATCCTTCATGAGGCTTTGAATGCTGGAGAACCTTTTTCTATGCGTTTTGTCTTTATTTAAGACAGCGAGCAGTTTGTCTCGACTTTCGCTTGACATCAGTCCATATTTGACCCATGCGGGAGAGTGCTTTTTAAACCTGCCTCGCTCGGAGATTTTTCGGGTAATTCCGTCTTTGGTCTTTAAATAGCTTGGCAGTGGCATTGTCTGGTATTGGGTTCTGATCTGATCGCAAACTTTTTTGGCGCCCTTTTCCGTGTGATAGGAGTGATAGGTATAGGGCATCAGACAGGAACCGGTGTACAGGCTAGAACAGAATAGGATGGCAGGCGCAACGATCGTAGTGATCAGTACAGCTCCAAATAGCGCAGGTGGAATGGCTGTAATGGAGCACATTACCGCCATTCCACTGCCAAAAATGGCTAGTCCTAAGGTGACAAGTGCAGCAGTGGCGATGATTTTTATTGCCAGGTCCCTCTTATAAGAAGGGCTTTTCTCTTCCCACCTTTGAAATGCAGGGGAGTTAGAAACGTTTGGGTTGTTTGTTACAGTAGACATTTTATTATTATCCTTAAAATTATGAAAAAAACATTTTAATCCATTTGTAATTAATAGATTAGGGTATTAATCACCTGCAAATACGGTATTTAATTTGTGTGGTTTTTTATTAGAGTTTGAGACTTTTTAAAAAATAGAGGACATAGACAATTGAATCCCATCAATCAATCTCCTGAGACTGCTCAAATTAGCACCCTCAGATGGCAAACTGACAGCAAGCGATACAAAAAGGATATCATCATCAAAATCCTCGCTATTGCAACAGTAACAGCTTTAGGTACTGCATTAATTACAGCAACTTTGATGACTGTTTCCCTTCCTTTGCCTATCATGGCTCCGATATGTGTTGGAAAAGGGGCATTTTTTCTGGCATGTGTGTTAAAAATCTCCGATCATTTGCATCCCCACGTGTATCGGGCGTTCCATAAGGAAAATGTCGCTAGAAAGGTATGCAGAGAGATCAAACAGACATTTGATAAAATTCCCACACAGATAAAATCTTCAGATCTGTACAACTCCACTGTGAAAAAGATCAATGTATGGCAGAGGTACGGGTTTCTGACTACAAATAGTAAAATCTTACTCATCAAATTTCTTCAAACAGACAGAGCAGATAAAAAGACGATGGAAAGAATCAAAGAGAGAGGCATGACTGCCCATATTACTCATTTGTCTGACAAAAGGGAATTGACGGCAAAACTATGGAAATTTATTGTGACAAGGGGTGTCATTCTCGAGCTCCCTTTTGCTCCTTATCGTTGATGGATGAGGAATTTGCTGTGTAAAACGTTCTGGACTTGATAGAGCGAGAATGACAGTGCCATACATTCGATTCCCTTTAGAGATCTCAGAATATAGACCATAGGTGATTTTAAGTTTGTGAAAGGGATCGTCGCGATCAATGAGAACATCAAGTAGGCGATCGATTCTATCAGGGAGATGGGTGTGCTGGCGATCATGCCTGCTCCAAAACTAAATCTTCTCAAAAAATTAGGGTTTTTATCCCTCCAGAGGGCTATCTCTCTAATCAAACTTTCTTGTGCTACTTTGGGATCTCTTATTGACGTGATCATTAGCTATACCTCCTTTTAGTTGGATAGCTTCGTATATTCGTTTAATGTATTTATTTATTTTAATAAATTAATCTGTTAATATATTCTATCTATTTATCTATTCAATAAAACTGGCAGGTTTATCGTTTATGACAGTCCCGGTCCAGGAGCCAACGGCTCATCAAGTTTCTTCATCCTCGGAGGGCTACCAAAGATGGCAAGTTGCCAGCAAGCGCTACAAAAAGGACGTAGTCATCAAAGCGGTTGCGATCGCTGCATTGGTTATCGTAGCGACCGCTTTGGCAACAGTTACATTGATGTATCTTCCGGTCCCTCCTGCAATCAATCTTCCGATAAAGATACTACTGGGCGTTTCTGCCGGGGCTTTTACGTTGTCAGGAGTGATGGACCTTCGTTTACGGCTCCATCCCTTCGAACATCAGTCATACCACAAAGAAGAGAAGGCTAAGGAGGTTTGCGAACGTATTCGAGCGGTTTATCAGAAGATTCCAATGCAAAGAAAATCTGAAGTTTCCGGCATGTTAGGAAGAAAAGCCATGTACAAATATGCAGTAAGAAGAATTAAAGAGTGGCATAGGTACGGTTTTCTTACAAAAGACAGTAGAAAGAGGTTGGCTGAAATTCTTTATCTGGACAAAAAGTGCGGGCGCGCCATCGACCACATGCAGCAACATGGTGGTTCAAGCGACGCTATTTCACGGCTTAACGCGCAACGGGAAACGCTTTCTCAAATGTGGGGGGCGCACATGACCAATGTCGTGATCCCTGGCCTGCCCTTTTCCCGCTAAACCACTTTACCTTTTCTGGCCGATCACAAAAAAGCTTCTGCCAAGGCCCTGAGAGCCCAGCCATTGATAAAAAGAGTGGAGGAGGTCGGGGTTGCTGGCAAGCATCAATTGCTCAAAAGCTTTGCGCTTTCCATGGACTTCCCGCCCAAGAGGTCCATTGCCCACGTAGTTGTCTCCACAGAGCAGAAAAAACTCCATCGGAAATGTTCCTTGGGACTCAACAACGTCTAGATGCTCCTTTTCAAGGAGCGCGCGTATGGAATCGAAATTGAAATAATTGAGGTGGTGGCGGGGGACGACCCACCAGGGAGAATAATTGGCGTCTTCTCTGAGCGTTTTCTGAAGAGGATTGTAATCGTTGGGAGAGATGATGCAGAGAAGTCCTTTCGGATTGAGCAGTGAGTGGCAAAGAGCGATCGTCGATGTGGGATCGGGAACATGCTCGAGCAGCGTGTCCATGAAGATCAGATCGAACTTTCCAAGCTTACTTGCGCTTTCCTCGTTGAAAAAATCATGAACGACAGTGACGTTGAATTGTTCGGAATAGACGGCGGCTTGCTTTGAAGGTTCGATCCCCAATACATCCCACCCCAGTTCTTTACCCACTTTCAGAAAAAAGCCGGGGCCCGAACCGATCTCAAGCAACCGCCTGTCTGTTTTGCTCAGGTGTTTGTCAAACAGCTTGAAATACTGCCGGTAGGTCATCTCCCACCATGCCTGGTCCTCTTCGGAATCTTTGAGGTACTGCGGTTTGTCTGAACTGTAGTACTCGTCTTTGTAGAGGGCGTCCAGCTCCTCTTGTGAGGGGAGGGGGAGTACGTGTTTAAATCCGCATGATGCGCATTCGATCACGTCAATTCCATCGACTGTGTCGATGGTCGCGCCGCTATGTCCGTTACTTTTCTCCGTCATGAGGGAACAGCCGGGTGTTCATTTTCTTTCTGTGGAATCCAAACCACACCGCAAAGATCAGCGCTGCAATCGCCCAGATAATCAAGCGAGGCGTATTGAGGAATGGATATGCCGTTTGCGGCGGCGTTCCCCATCGTTCTCCGGGAGGCCACAAGAGCATGCTCGGGGCTCCTTCAAGATTTCCTTCAGGGACAAATCCAAAGACACGGGAGTCTGCGCTCATCGCGTGGTTGTCGCCAAGAACAAGGTAGTGCTTTTCAGGAACTGTAAGCCCGAATGTGCGGATCTTCTCTTTGTCCAGTTCTCCCTCTTTGATCGGAGCGCCAAGATCGACGAAAGGGAGATAGGGAGAATGTTTTGTCGAGCTGCTGGCTTTTTCTTGCTCCGATGCGACAAATTTTTGCAGGACAGGGTCCTCCTTGTCCATGATCTTTGCTCCCATCAGATAGAAACCGCCATCGCGGAAATAAGCGTAGCGATGGGGAAAGTAATTGTTGTAGAAAGTGTTGCGGCTCATATTGCCATGCATTTCGATCCCCATGTTGAACAGCTCCTGGATATGATCGGCATCGTGGCTGTAAAGGGGATGGTCTTCAGGGAGTTTTGTCGTCACTCCTTGAAAATGGACACGTTCGGCAACTCCACGGGTAAATTCGTACGTCCCTTCTGGCACTTCTTGAAATTTAGCAGATGCCATCGCCGCGGCATCGCCGTCCGCTGTGTAACGTTTCAATCTCCCTTGATCGATGCTGAACCGCGAGGTATAGAGGTTTTCCATTATCCGGTCGAGATGTTCCTGGTCAAGAGGGATGAGCGATTCGAACGTTGGCATTCGTATCGTCTTGGGCTCAGGATAGGTCAAATTCGGAGAGTGGCGCAGCTGCAAGTAGAGGACGCCCTCTTCATAATCGGCAGGATTGAACTTGGTGTATTTTCTTACCTGTTCTTTCGTCAGCAGTCGCGCCATGGCATAGTTTTTCATTCCCCATAAGTCGCCGACTGTCTGGATGGCGTCGGGGTTGTCTCCAAAGGGATTGTCCAGGATCCACTTTTCTCCTGTGTAGACTTCGCCTCGGAACTTCCCGAAAGGAGAAACGCTCAGCTTCCCGACCGGGATCTGCATCTGTTTAAAAAGGACTTCTTCTTGACGGGGAGTGGAGATCTCTCCTTCAAAGGAGAGGAAGGGGATATGCTCGAGCTTTTTCATCCAGGGATCCTCAAGCACCTCTGTGAGCGGGTTTCCGTCCTTGTCGATCCCGTAGATGTTGCCGCCGTAAAAATAGAGGGTATCTCCCGGCTTTCCGATCATCCGCTTAATGTAGCGTTTCTTGTAGGGAAGGATGCCGAAGTAAGTGGTGTCCGTATCGGGAAGAGGGATATCGTCTCCGGAGAAGATCATCACTTTTCCTCTTTCAACGAGGTCGGGATCGAAGATGAAGTGGCTGGTGTTCAGAGGAATATTGATCCCAAAGGGGGTCTTGGTGACACTGAGACGGTCCTTTTCCCGAAAGGAAGGGCGCATCGAGCCCGTAGGGATCTCGTACAGCTCGAACCATGTCTGACGGACAATCGTCGCAACAACGAGCGCGAATGCGATCGCGATGAAAATTTCCAGCCCCTTTTCCCACCACTGTTTTTTAAAATGGGTATAGGTGAGGTGTTCTGCCTCATCAGCGTATGCGCTGGCTGCCTCCCGGTCTTTATCAAAGACGGCGTTTTCGAGGTTCCTGAGCGTTTCTTCAAGATGTTTTTTTTCGGCAGCTGAAAGTGTCGCTTCTTTTTTCTTGAACAGGCTGTAACTGTGATGCAGGATTTTGCGCGATTTCCTCAATGAGTACATGGAGCGTCTCTTCTTTGTGCGTTTCTGATGCATGGGTGATGGGGCGTTGATCGGGGTTATCCTACCTTCCTTGGAGGGCCGGGACGGGGGGATTCGAGATTGCGCCCGGAGTCCACGATGCTGATTTTAGCCTTTCCGAGCATTCCCTGGATCTCCAGCCAATAAGGGAAGTAGGTCGGATAGGCTCTTTCATCTTTTGGCAGATAGACGGTAATGGTCTTTCCGGAAAGCTCTCCGCAGTCGCGGGGCCACCGCGTCCGCCACGCCTCAAATTCAGCGCCGTAGACCGTTTTTCCTTCATAGACCAGTTTCGGCGACCAGATCCGGCGTGAGTCCTGTCCATATTTTTCGGACGGGGGAACGACGCCGACCCGTTTCATCTCTTCGCGCGGGATTTTCACAAAACGGAGGTTCAGTAGGGTAGACAGGAAGTTGTTCACGTCCGACATATTGTTCCATTGACCATTGGTGTAGGAAAAGTATTCCCGCATCATGCCGGTGTCGACGTGGACCGTATAGAGAAGCCAAGAGGTGTTGCCGTTCGCGCCGCTTTCCACCCAGTTCCTCCATCCCGACCAGGGGAACCGCTTATCGTGCAGGCGCTGAGCTGGGATCGTGATCTCTTCGATTGAGATTTGATGGGGTGTTGTTTCTTTGATGAGAAGTACTGTATAGGTGTTGTCGATCCGGGTCACGATATAGTCGCCGGCTTTGCTTCCCTGCATCCTGTCCTTGAGGAAGGTCGATGTGGCTGCGTCCAGTTGAAAGACGAAGAACAGAAGGAAAACCAAAAGAGATCTCAGAGATTTCATTGCACACCTATTGTCAAAACATAAAAGATGAAATATACCACAGTCGCCTCTTTTTTGTGTGCAAATCCATTGAGGTTGATAAAAATCCTTTGAAGAGGTCTATAGTAAAAACATGAAGGTGATCATCGCTCCCCAGGCGTTCAAGGGGACACTGTCCGTGTTCGAGGTAGGACATGCGATCGAGAAGGGGGTGCAGTCAGCCCTGCCCGGGGCGAAGACGCGTTTTATTCCCATTTCCGACGGCGGGGACGGGTTTATGGACGTGCTGCTCCATCAACACCCCGGGATCAGGATCCAGCAGACTGTGACCGGGCCGGTTGGCGATCAGATCGAAGCTGAATGGGGGATATTTGAAGACTCCCGCACTGCAGTTTTCGAGCTTGCTCAATTTGCAGGCCTGGCAATGATCTCCCCTGAATATCGAGATCCTCTGACCGCAACGACCAGAGGGTTGGGGGAGGGGCTCCGTTCCGCCCTGGACAAGGGGATCCGCGATTTCGTGATCGGGATCGGCGGCAGCTGCACCAATGACGCAGGGACCGGGATTGTCGAGGCTTTTGGCGGACGGTTCCTGGACGCAAATGGCCACTCCTTGCCAGGAGGGGGAGCCTCCCTCGAGAAACTGGAAACGATCGATCTCGAGCGACTTGATCCCAGGATCGCAGTGTCCAAGCTTGTGGTCGCGTGCGATGTCAAAAACCCCATGACAGGACAGGAAGGGGCATCTCTCGTCTATTCCCCTCAGAAAGGAGCCTGTCCTTCTGAGGCAAAGCAACTGGAAAGAGCGTTGCAGCGGTTTGTCGAAGTCGTTCATCGTCAGTATGGGATCGACCTGAATGCGATCAAGGGAAGCGGGGCCGCCGGTGGAACGGCAGGCGGACTGCACGCTTTGCTCAATGCAGAGTTGACCTCCGGTATCGATCTTGTTCTCGAACACATGGCATTTGACGAACACTTGAACAATGCTGACCTTGTCGTAACCGGCGAGGGGAAGATGGACGCCCAGACAATTTACGGCAAAGGGCCGATTGTGATCGCTCAGAGGGCGAAAGCCAGAGGGATTCCCGTTTGGGCGTTTGTCGGTTCCTTGGGGGAGGGGTATGAGGCCGTCTACGATTACGGCATTACCAAAGTGATTCCGTTGTCATTTTAGTCTCTCTGATGTACACTTCATCGCATGCAGTCTTTAGCCCCGCACATCTATAATCAGTCACTTGCGTTGTTGACAGATCTCTATCAAGTGACGATGTCTTACGGTTATTGGAAAAACGGCCTGCACGACAAAGAGGCGGTCTTCCATCTCTTTTTTCGCAAGCGCCCCTTTGGCGGAGGCTACGCGATCGCCGCCGGCCTCGATCTGATGATCGACTACTTGAACCACTTCCGCTTTGATGAGAGCGATCTCAACTATCTGGCCACTTTAAAGGGGGCGGACGGTGAGCCGCTCTTTGAGCAGGAGTTTTTCGACTATCTTGCAAAGATGGAATTCTCGTGCGACATTGATGCCGTGCCGGAAGGAACGACCGTTTTCCCCTACGAACCGATGATTCGGGTAAAAGGCCCGCTGATCCAGGCGCAGCTTCTCGAGACGCCGATCCTCAATTTAGTGAACTTCTCCTCTCTGATCGCCACGAAGGCCTCACGCGTTTGCATTGCGGCTGACGGCGACGAAGTGCTGGAGTTCGGACTGCGGCGTGCGCAGGGGATCGACGGCGCGTTGACGGCTGCCCGCTCCGCGTATATTGGCGGATGTACGTCCACGTCGAACGTCCTTGCGGGAAAGCTGTTCGGAATTCCGGTCAAGGGGACCCATTCCCATAGCTGGGTGATGACCTTTGATGATGAGCAGGAGTCTTTTGAGGCCTATGCAGACGCGCTGCCCTCCAACTGCGTTTTCCTTGTCGATACCTATAATACGATTGAAGGGGTCAAGAAGGCGATCGCCGTCGGGCATCAATTGAAAG
The DNA here is from genome assembly GCA_964635295.1 of uncultured bacterium. Lineage (GTDB taxonomy): Bacteria > Chlamydiota > Chlamydiia > Chlamydiales > Waddliaceae > Waddlia. Next base: position 34,294 of record CAZWOB010000011.1, on the reverse strand, counting down.
AGAAGGGCAAGCGGATGCTGGGGATCCGGCTCGACTCCGGCGATCTTGCTTATTTGAGCAAGGTGAGCCGCCGCATGTTGGACGAGGCAGGGTTTGAGGATGCGGTCATCGTCGCCAGCAACGAGCTCGATGAGACGATTATCGGCGACCTCAAAAAACAGGGCGCCAAGATCGCCGTATGGGGAGTGGGGACCAATCTGATCACAGCGAAGGACCAGCCCGCCCTCGACGGCGTCTATAAACTGTCGGCCGTCAGGGACAAAGGAAAAGAGTGGGAGTTCCGGTTGAAGTTGTCAGAACAGATGACGAAGATCTCCAATCCGGGAGTTCTTCAGGTGAGACGCTATTTCGATAAGCAGGAATACATGGCCGACGCGATTTTCAATGAGGGGGATGATTTAAGCGAAGAGTGCGCAATCGTCGATCCATTGGACTCTACGCGTCAGAAAAGGATCGACCCCACCCTTTCCTATCGCGATCTTCTCGTGCCTATTTTCCGTTCGGGAAAATCGGTGTACACATCGCCGCCTCTAAGGGAAATCCGCGACTTTGCCAGGGATGAGCTGTCCCGTTTTCACGAAGGGATCAAGCGGTTTATTTTCCCCCATCAATATGTCGTCGGTCTGGAACGTTCGCTTTACGAGCGTAAGCTGGAGTTGATCAAGCAAATCCGTCACCTTAAATAACTTTACGGACAGGTAAATGAAAAAAGCGTTTCTAGCAGTTGATATTCAAAACGACTTTCTGCCCGGAGGGGCCCTCGGTGTCAAAGAAGGGGATGAAGTGGTCCCTCTGATCAATCAGTTGGTGAAACAGCCCTTCTCGCTCGTCGTCGCAAGTAAGGACTGGCACCCTGAGCATCACGGAAGCTTTGCCGACACGCATCAGAAAAAAGTGGGAGAACATACGAAGCTCCGCGGAATGGACCAGATCCTTTGGCCTGTCCATTGTGTACAAGGCACTCCCGGTGCTGAATTCAGTGACACGCTTGACCATGAGCATTTCGACAAGGTGTTCCACAAGGGGACTGACGAGGATATCGACAGCTACAGCGCCTTTTTTGACAACGGACACCTCAAAGCGACCGGCATGGGTGATTACCTAAAAGATCAGGGGATTACTGACCTCTATATTGCCGGGCTGACCACTGATTACTGTGTGAAATATTCGGTCCTGGATGCGATCGCCCTTGGATTTCGCACTCATGTGGTCCGAGACGCCTGCAAGCCGGTCAACCTCTCTCCGGACGATGAAGAAAAGGCGATTGAGGAGATGAAAAAAGCAGGCGCCCAAGTGACAACAGTGCAACAAGTGATCGAGGAATTTAATGGCTAAAGAGAGAGTGAGAACTGCTTTGGAAGTTGCATTGACCGATCTGGGGGCAAATCCTTCCTTGATCGAACAGTATTTCCATCCTGATTATATCCAGTACGTTGATGGGAAAACCCTCGATTATCAAGGATTCCTCGACCATCTGCGGTCTCTAAGGGAAAAAGTGGAGAGGCTCGAGTTGAATTTCGAGCAGCTATTTGCCGAGGGAAATGACGTCTGTTCTGTCCATTGGGTCAATGTCGCCAAAAAAGACGGATCTCTTGCCCAGCTCAAAGTTATTGCCCATTTTAAGCTGCAAGACGACAAAATTATCCTATGCGATGAGCTTACCCGCCTGATTTCCGGGGGTGAGGAAGATGCCGAACTCGGCTCTTCTTAATGTATAGGTAATGCCTGTAAAATTATAAATAAAATAATTGACATTTTTTGTTTTGGCGTGATATAGTTCCTTTTAACTTACTCAAAAAAAGGATCGGATATTGGGCGTTTCATTCGCAACAAATGCTGGTAAGATGGACACTCTCCAAGTAGAAGTCTCTGATTCTGTCGATCAGGAGGACCAGGCCTCTCCTTTCGATGAGATCCCTGATGAGACGCTAATCCACATTTTTTCTTTTGTGAAAACAGCTCAGGACGCCGCTCATGTATCGCAGGTCTCCCGAAGGTTTTATCGGGTCATGTCTGATGTCAATGAAGTTCGCCTTGTCGTTAAAGGCGCTCTAAACGCTCTTGGGGATATCCTTAAGAACGTTAGGCCGGAGACGGCATTGATGAGTACATTTGTCGAGCAGATGCTTGCGGTCATTGAACCAGCTGATGCTGAAACGCTTAGTTGGCGGATGGAGCGGGCGCGCTCAATGATCGGCAGGTTTCTTCACGAGTCGAAAAAATACCCCGAATCGGTCCGGAACCATCTGATCCAGACGTTCCTTAAATTAGTCAAAGAGAAAGGAAATGAGGAGACATTTCTCTTTTGCCTGAAAACTATTTACGCCGCGTCCCCCGTGGCTCAAAAGCTCTATTTGGCCCGTTCGGCCAATCATGAGCCGAGAAGCCCATTTCGTGAGTTTTCTCAAACAATTGCAGAGCTCAACCCAACGGTATCTGAAAGTCCTGAGGGGATTCAAATTGATCCGGAAAGTTCTTTCCAGCGTTCTGTTGTGAGAGGAATTATTCGAAGTTATCTCTCTATCAGCCCTGATCATACGTTCAAGGAGGGGGAAATTGTCGCGATTTCCCATACAGGCCGATTAACTCCAGGCAGACGGCAGTTGATGTATGGAGTGGTCAAAGCGGTCGTCCAGAAAGGGGAAAAACCCGTGAAATACAGGGTTTACACGCATCTATACGATTCTGGGGAAAAGAAAACCTGGATTGATGATGCTCTTCTTGAATCCCATATGATCGGGAAAATCCAAAAAAATCCTGCCACAGCCTATGAATTAGGCAAAAAATTCAAAGTATCCAATTAAAATAAATTATATAAAAAAATATTATATGTTATAATTTATTTAGGGTAATTCTAATAAAATGTTAAAGGAGGAAGGAATGGCTGCGACAACAGGCGTAGGAGGTAGCCCTGTTCCAGATTTCAGCGGAGCGGAACACGCTGTTAATGCGTATTTCAAAACAAACGTCAGCGAAGCAATCTCAAAACCGTCAGATGGAAAAGAAGCAGTGTTATCTTCCAGAGGGAAGATTTCAACTGTTGCCCATCGAAAGTTAGAAGAAGGAAGGCTCTCCCAAGATCAAGAGGCTATTGTCAGTACTCTTCTGACAGCGGTTGCAAAGATAGGAGGAGGTACACAATTAATGCCGGGAGCCAATAAGAAGGCTGCTGAACAGATCGCTGATAGGGTTTTAAAAGAGTATAATGGGGATGTAAAAGAAGCTCAACGAGCGTTATCTCAATACACCACGCATATTGGGCTCATACAAAGGGACCGGATCTTCATGCAGACAGTTTCTGGAGATGTCTCGAGGGGGTTCTTGAGAAGTCAGTTTGGAGGATTATTACCGGAACATTGGGTTGAAAGCGTTAGTGATACCTTTGTTGTTGGAAAAGAGCCAAGTTTGAAAGAGTTGACAATGGATATCAAACGGTACTCAGAGAACAAGCGGTTGAGCATTAGAGATTCAAGTGGAGTTCCGATTGATGTCATGAGGTTTGATGAATACGAGGATGGCGGGGGCCATTTTAGAGACTACATGGCTAAAGAAATGCTTCCTGAATTGATGGTCCAGGTCGGATTGGCAGAAAAAGGCGGGGATGGACAGGTTGTGATCAAGAAGGAGGGGCGTGATCTGATCGATCATTTCCTGGCTAAAGCAGGGGATAAGACCTCTGCGGATGAGCTTAGGGGCGCGATGATCTCTTTAGTTGGGAAAATGGGAGAAAGCAATGATCCGGGCGTCGTGCGCTTGAGGTTCGCTTTACTTGCTATATCACAGAATAAGTTTGTTTTTCCTGGAAAAAAGTTGGGGATGATGGCCAGAGCCGGTGCAGAAGAGGATAAGTACATGTCTTTAGCGACAACACCCGATGATGACGAAACCGTTGTCAATATAGGTTTATCTAAAGAAGGTGCTATGACGGCCGATTTTATAAGTCAGCACGTGAATATTGACCCTAAAAAGACAGGTGAGCGTTTGCACAAAACAGAAATACGTGTGCATATGGAATTTGATCCCAGGAAATCTGACGATGTTTCAGCTGATATTGGGATCACTATGAGAATACCCAAAGAGCAGGTGGATCATCCTGAAGTGGTGGGACTGCGAAAGAGTCTGGAGCTGGCAGGATTTAAACCAAAAGTGATAATCGAAGGCGAGAAACATGTGAGTTTTGCTGATTAACAATAGAGGAAGCATCACAATTTTCGGCCAGCCTTGAACAAATAAGCTGAGAGCGATCCGCTTCCCACATAGATCAGGAAACATCCAAACACAGAGATATGCAGACACCCCACATTTATCTCAGACAAGTGAACGACCGCATACATCGATACCAATGCGATTGCCGCAAAAAGAAAAGCTGTGAATAATACCGTTTTTAATGCCATAGAGCCCATCCTATACGATATGTGGATATCAACGCCAGAGGGAGTTGTCCTCCCTGTCAAACTCACTCCAAATGCCGGCCGCGACGAGATCGACGGCTGGGAAAATGACGCGCTGAAAATACGTGTCTCAGTCGTGCCTGAGAAAGGGAAGGCTAATGACCGACTGATCAAACTCCTGTCCAAAGCTCTGCACATTCCAAAAACAAACATCTCCATTATGCAAGGGGAGAAGAACCGACAGAAGACCCTGTTGATCAAAGGGAGCGCCGAAGCGATCGGCGAACAGCTCAACGCTTATCGATCAACGCAATAGATTTGGCCGGTCTGCGCACCCTCTACACTTTTGACATAAGCTTGTGCCACATCGTAGGCAGGGACAGGGATAAATCCACGGAAATAATCTTCCAGCCGTTCGTAGGACTCGACAAGGATCGTCGGGCTCACAGCGTTGATCCGACAACCCTTCGGCAGTTCGATAGCAGCCCCTTTGACAAAGCCCTCGATCGCGGCGTTGGTCATCGCGGCCGGTGTTCCGCTGGCAATCGGCTCGCGGTTCAAAATGCCGCTGGTCAGGGTGAATGAGCCCCCTTCATTGATTGTCCGCATGCCCAGACGCACCAGGTTGACCTGGCCCATCAGCTTGCTCTTAATGCCAACGTAAAAATCTTCCTCTGAGAGCTCCGAAAGGGGAGCAAAGTGGATCTTGCCCGCACAGCAGATCAACGCGTCAAATACGCCCACTTCAGTGAATAATTGTTCGATGGAATCAGTCGAGGTAAGATCACAGTGCAGATCTCCGGAGTTCGATCCGACAGTGACCACATCATGCCGCTCGCTGAGGACATTTGCCACCTCTTTTCCGATTGTTCCTGTACCGCCGATCACAATGACTTTTTTCATCTCTAATACCTGTTTTTTTTACAGATCATAAGGTTAATAGCACTTTTAAACAAAGAAATATTTATTTTTTTTAAAAAAATTATTATAATAATTACAGGAGGAATGATTGATGTCATCTAGAGCGGGCGATGGATTTGGAGCGCCTGTTGGTATCTATACTGCCTATCTGCAAGCTCATCAGAGAGGGAAAGAGCGGGTAGTTCAGGCTGGAGATGCAGCGGTTCGACAGTTGGATACGCTTATCGAGGAGCTGGAGACGGAAATCGAGCAGCTTAGAGGTCAAGGTAAGGATACGAAAGCAGAGCGGCTTCAAAAAACCTTGAAGCGCATACAAAAGGACAAGGCCAAGGCCGTGAAGCAACGGGATAAGATGCTGGCCCGTATGGACAGGCAGTGGCGGTCCGTTTCACGCGGGTCAATAGACGCGAAAGGGCTCAAGGAGTTCAAGCAGATCCTGTATGGCGATTACGTCGAGTATCAAAGCGCATTAGTGAGGAAAATTGAGCGGATCAATCGAACGGCTTTTATCTATTTAAAACCAACAGACAGAGAGCGTCTACCTCAGCTCTCGCATGTCAATGCACAATCGAGCAGGAAGAAGATTGAGAGGTTGTTGACGCCCCATACTGAGCCAAGGACGTTTGGCACAATCCGAAAAACAGTCAGCGACAAAGCGGATGGGAATGCATCGAGGAGTGTGATCACCCCTGTATCTGAACTCAGGGGGCAGATGGTCCCTGACATTGTTCAAACGCCGATGCTTCCCTCAGGAGACCGGGCAAGAGCTGCTCAAGTCGTGAACTTTCATGTCAGCAGTTATGAGAAAGGAACTACCCAGCTGGGAACGGATATGAACCGTTCAGCTGTACTCGCCGCAGGAAGAAAGGAGTTTCCTAATTATCAGGAGGTCAATAAGGCCAAGGTTGGTCAGTTGTTTCAGTTGGAGCTCAGTCAGCAGTTGCAGCGTCCTGAGCGGTTTGATGAGCTTGAGGGCATCCGCGAGGCAGCCAGGGAAAAGCGTACTCTGGGGAATTTGGAAGGCGTCCCGGTATTGAATGTTCCTGAAGTGGAGATCGATCATCTCACATTGAGTTTGTTGACCCTTGCGGGTAAAGAGAAAGCGATGTTTGTGGATGAGCAGGAAGCGATGCAGTCTTATAACGGTCGTCTGATTTATCTTCCCTTGGAAATTGAGGGGAAAACCGTACATGTGCCTGCGAAGTTTCGCGTTCATGTCATGAATACCGGTGTTGCTGAGATTTCGACTCGCAGGGTTGGCACGGACGGGTTTTCGATCAAGGGGGTCATCGGAACGATCGCGCGTATTGTCACTAAAATGGGCAAAGTTCAGAAGAAGTTGAACCAGCAGACATGGGAAAAAATGATGGCCGAGTTCCCGAAGTATGAGATGCGGACACTTAAGCAGATTGAGCGTTTTCAGCAACTTAGTGAGGGAGCGTATGAAAGGGGTGATCAAACCGAGGGACTGAAATGGAAAAGGGCAGCGGCCCAGGTTGAAATTGATTATCAGAAGGCCCTCAAATTGAAAGAGCAGCTTGAAGAAGTGGGCGGGCCAGAGAATTATGATAAGGTCGCAGGTAATCCATATGCAGTTGGCGCGAGGGTGATGCTCTTGGCCAAGTATATGGGCTTTTCGATTCATTGGCATTGTAAAAGTGGAAAGGACAGAACCGGAATGATGGACATTGAGATGAAGTACCTCTTAGAGTCGATGGCCAGGTCGTATAATAGAAGCGGACCAGTCAAGATGACTATGCCGCCTCTTGCACTGGACCGGGAAAGTGAAGAGGATAAAAAGTTGCGTGCGCGGATTGCTTTACGTTCGGGCAATATGGAGATAGCGCAGATCAATACCGGCGAGTATGGGTTGAAGACGACACGTCGGAAGGAAAATGTCGCTCGTTACGGTAAATATGTCGCTGAAATTCTGGCAGGTCATTCGGACAGGGTTTCATCTTAATCCGTCTCTCTCTATACTATTCCCCATGAAAAGATTTGAGAATAAAAACGTCTTAATTACGGGCGCTGCTTCGGGCATTGGTCGTGCAGCTGCCTTTCGTATAGCGAGCGAGGGGGGATCATTAGCTCTCCTTGACCGCGATGAAGTCAAACTATCAGAAACCGTCGACGAGCTCACATCTCAAGGGACCCGTGTTGTCAGTGCCACTTGTGATGTTTCCAACTTTGAGCAAACGGGTGAAGCGATCAATTCCCTTGTCGATCAGATAGGCGTCATTCATTCGTTGAGTCACAATGCCGGAATCTTGCGGTGTTATCGGACGCATGAGATGACCCCAGCTCAGTGGGACGAGATCATATCGATTAATTTGACGGGGACGTTTAATGTCAATCGTCATGCTTTGCCGCATCTTCTCAAGAACGAGACTAGTTATCTTGTAAACACCTCCTCCATTGCCTCGTATTATCGTCATCCTTGGGCGAGTGCGTATTCAGCGACGAAGGGGGCGATTGTATCGTTTACAAGGTCGCTTTTTATTGAGTATTTCCAGGAGGGGTTGCGAGCGAATTGTGTATTGCCTGGGAGTATTGATACGCCGTTGGCTCGGGCATATGCGGTTCCAAAGGGGGCGAATCCTGAGTTGATCCAGTGTTTGGTGCCTTTTAAGGAGCCGGTGATGGTATCGCCGGAGAGTGTAGCGGGGACGATAGCGTTCTTGGCGTCGGATGATGCGTATCACATTAATGGGGCAGAAATAACTGTGGATGGCGGGAAGGTGTAATTTGCTTGATATTCGGCGGTATTCCTGTTATTTTGTTTCTATTCTTTTCACAGCGGGGCAATAGCTCAGTGGTTAGAGCAGCGGACTCATAACCCGCCGGTCACTGGTTCAAGTCCAGTTTGCCCCACATTTTATAAACTACTGTGGTAGAGTGATTAAGGTTTATGCTAATGACAATAAAACATTAGAAAAACCAGCCACAAACAGGGTCGTGGCACACATATGGCACACTTCGACCCTATACACCACAGCAGATCTCAGCACATCACAACACATTCATCGTGTTACTGCTCACGCTAACCAAGAAAATGGAGTATGAGCAAAATGGCAACAATCCAAAAACGCAAAAATAAAAATGGCAAATACAGTTACAAGGCTATCGTTCGAGTAAATGATGGTTATCCACCCGACTATAAATCTTTTCCTACACGGCAAGAAGCAAAAGACTGGGCCACACAGATCGAGTCGAGTAGAAGGCAAGGAAGTTATTTTCCAGAGCAGGTCAAGGCGAAGCACACGCTAGCAGATTTGATTGATCGGTATCTGAGTATTTTGCAATCGACCAAACCAAAAAGCTTAAAGGATATGATCAGGCATCTTGAGTGGTGGAAGAAAAGGCTAGGTAAATATGCAGTAAGAAATATTACAGCAGACCTAATTGCAGGGTGTCGTCAAGAATTGGCAGAGGGAAGTACATATAAGGGAACAATGCGGTCGCCATCCACAGTTAACCGATACTTGGCATCACTTTCAGGAGCTCTGACTTATTGTGTCCGTGAATGCGGGTGGATTCATACTAATCCCTGTTTGAGGGTCACAAAGTTAAAAGAGTCTGAGGGAAGGGATCGAGTTGCATCTGAAGATGAATGTTTGAGGTTGATTGAAGAATGCAAAAATAGTCGAAACCAACATCTTTTGCCGATTGTGCTTATCGGAATCACTACGGGCATGAGGAAATCGGAAATTACCAAACTTACTTGGGACAACATTGACCTTGAGCAAGGAGTGGTCACCCTGAAAGATACAAAAAACGGAAGACCTCGTACAGTTTCTCTTGTTGGAAAAGCACTTGAAATCCTCAGAGAGCGCTTTCTTTGCCGTCCCTATCATATTCCCTACATTTTCCCTTCTAAGAAGCGGTTTGGTCACATCTGCATCCGAAAGGCATTTGAAGAGGCATGTAAGCGGGCAGATATCAAGAACCTTCGCTTTCACGACTTGCGCCATACATTTGCGACTTACGCTGCAGAAAGCGGAGCTTCCAACCTCGAACTAGCGACAGCGATGGGACATCAAACTCTTCAGATGCTTCAGCGCTATACCCATATGAACGCTAAAATCACTTATAGACTCTCAACCGCAGTCAATGAACGAATTACAGGAGTAACGTATGAGAAAGAGCATTCACAAGACGCTTGCTGACACGATCAGTTTAATCCTCCAATCGCTCGACGCTTACCGTGTCGAGCTTCAAAATCAACCTAATTCGGTCCATTTCTTCTTTTTTGCAACTCAGTACGTCATAGACTGCTCTCCTCTGACTCTTAGAGCGCTCAGGACTATGGCACTCACTTACAAAACGGCCGGCGTGCTCTTGTCTCCTTCTGAGAGTGTACGGATTGCTTTCCGCACGTTTCCCTTGGTAAATTCACAAGTCATCCCACACTTCGTCCTTCCTAACATACAACAATACGCATCTCGATGTTTTGTCAGATGGCAGGTACAGACTGTCATGTCTAATGAGTTTCAGAATGACATTCAATATTGGAGTGATCAAGCTATGCTAATCTGTCCAGCAAAGCAGGAAGTTAGCCGGCATCATAACTGGTTTCGGAAGGATCAGGCAGCCAACTTACTGAACTACCGGTTGATTCGTATTTTACCAATTTCGTTGGAAGAAAAATCGATCGATTCAAATGCAAAAATGCCTGCCAAGCCTATCTACGATCAAGCAATTAAGGAATGGCAACATTCCATAGATCACGACGACAAGATACCAGTGGATAACCACTCTCTACACAACCTTCCATTTGCCCCAAAGAAGAATGAAACTTGCAAAGAAGCTTTGCAAAAAGTATTCAAGACTATTTATCAGAGGTCTTGTCGACACCGTCAGGGGCTGCTCAAGATCTATCGAAGAAAGTTAGAAAAAAAACTTTTTCAAAGAAAGAACCTTGATCCGTATATTCTTAATTCCTATCACGCTGAGTTTCGGAGTAAGGCCCTCAGTACTGTCCGTCAACGTCAAGTCAAGAAGCCGCAAAACGGACGCTTGTGGCCAGAAGAGGTTCCAGAATGCAGGACGCTCGCAGCGATCTTGAAGCACATTGCAGAAGAATTCATCAAAGATCCTAGAAAATTATCTTGGGGAGAGGCAACAGTAGCACTTTGGATAATGATCTGGTGCGCGAAAGAAATCCCAGGGACAATTACAAAGGGTCAAATACTTGGCTTGAGCATCTCTGCGATTGATCCGGTTAATGCTTCCATAAAAATAGAGGGAGAGAAGGTTTTTGTCTCTTGTGGTTTAGTGGGGGTACTAAAGAGCCTTATAGGTCGAAGTAAAGGAAGTCGGCCACTATTCAAAAACCTGAGTGCAAAAGAACTCGAGCGAATCCTAAAAGAGGCAAGCAAGCAAGTTCTCGGCTCAGAAGCGCAAAGTCTATCTCCAGGCGCTTTTTTGACTCCCTTCTTTCTCTATACATGAAATTTAATCAGTATAACGCAACAGAAAGCGAGTTTAAGGGGACAGTTTATTCGTCCATACCATAACTTGATGAGTTACAATGCGGCACTCGCCCTTACACTTATAGCAATCTGTCCCTCTTTCATTATTATATCTATATAACTGAATATCCGCAATTTAGACGAAAATCCATACGCCAGTTAGGCGGGATTTTGTCGCAAAAATTATTTTTTGGCCCCCGACAAATGAAACCTCCTGTGGGATGATGTGTTCAATTTTTAAGAATGAATCAGTAATTACCAATACAGAAGGAGAAACGCTATGAGGGATATTTCTCGTGACCAGATCTACTGCTCAATAAAACAACTCGCAAACGACCCCGTTTTTTGTTTTACGGAACCTATGTTGCGCTATTACGTTTTGCACGCACATAAAAACGGTCTAGCCCATGCCATCAGACGTGTAGGCAGAAAAATACTTATCCGTCGCGATCTGTTCATTGAGTGGATCGAAAAACAATCTAAATAAAAAACTTTTCTAAAACAATGCCGCAGGATCAGCCCTCCTGCGACATTACCTGTGAGGATCATTAATGAACGCTAATTTTAAAGAAAAAGACGAAATTACTCCAGATCTAAAAGTCGCAGAACAATTCCTTGAGCTTCTTGATAAGCAAAACGAAGCGTTTACGTTTGAAGTAATTGAAGAACCAAAACCTAAGGAGAGGAAGGTAAAAATCAAACGTTTCCATGGTACACTTAACGAACACAAAAACGCTCTGATTCAAGCCAACAACAATGGCAGCGGAGTATTTCTTGCTGTAAACCAAACCAATGGGCTAGGTAGAAGAAAAATAGATATTATGCGAGCACGAGCCGTATTTGTAGACCTCGATGGAAGCCCTATCGATCCGATATTTGAGGCGCCACTGGAACCTCACATCCTCGTCGAATCAAGTCCTGGGCGATACCACGCTTATTGGCTGATAGAGCATCTGCCGCTCGAAGAGTTCGAAAAAACACAGAGATTTCTGGCCCAGAAATTCGGCGGAGATCCCAGTGTCTGCGACTTGCCTCGATTGATGCGACTCCCAGGTTTTATCCATCGAAAAGGGATGCCGTATCAAAGTCGAATCGTTGGGACAATGAATACTCGTGCATATAGCCTTCAGCAGTTCCGAGAAGCCTTTAATTGGACCTATGAAGAGAATTTTGACGACCAGGATTCATCCAATATTCATGAGTCGATCGTTCTAGCCGAATTGCGTGTACGAGGGCTACTTAAGCGGGAAGAGGATTCTGAAACAGGTCGGTGGTGTATTCGTTGTCCGTGGGCGTACGAACACTCAGATGGCGGTGAAGATGCTTATTTTTTTGCCAAGCCAAGCTTGAATCATCCGCATGGAGGCTTTAATTGCTTCCACGCTCACTGCAAGCATAGAGATCTAAGAGCGCTTCGTTTCTGGCTTGGACTCACTCCATTGGAAGGAGTAGAACCATTGCCGCTATTTCGAGAGGTTCCACCTCCGATTTCGTATCCAATTAAGGCTCTAGGATCCGTTTTGGGTGGTGCTGCTGAAGAACTATATAGAACAATCCAAGCTCCATTACCGGTGATAGCTCAGAGTCTGCTTGGTGCCGCTTCTCTTGTTACACAAGGACATGCAAACGTCAGTACACTAGATGGTAGGAGCGTTGCCCTGTCGCTTTTTCTCATTTCCATTGCTGAATCTGGTGAGAGAAAAAGTGCCATCGATGATGTAGCGCTATTGGAAGTCTTTAAAAAGCAGTCAATGCTTTGTATTGATTATAAAAGGGAAAAGGTTAAGTACGAACAAGGGGTAGAAATCTGGACCGAGGCGAAAAAGAAAGCTAGATTGAGTGTAGAATCCTCTTTTACTTCTGAATTTCGACCAGAACCAGAGCAACCTATAATGCCACTTATAGTCATTGAAGAACCAACGTACGAAGGATTAGTTAAGTATCTGGAGCATGGGCAGCCGAGCGTTGGATTGTTCAGTGATGAAGGGGGCCGTTTTCTTGGTGGAAACGCAATGAATAGGGAAAATATGCTCAAGACCTTAGCTGGGTTGTCTTCATTATGGGACGCAAAAAAAGACAAACCGATCACCAGGATCCGAAGTGGTGACAAATCTCTTGCCCTTTATGGAAGACGGTGTGCTCTACACTTAATGATTCAGGAATCAATTTATGGAAAACTAAGTGAGTGCTCGATTTGCGATACTCAAGGGTTTTTGCCCCGATGTTTGGTATCCTTTCCCGATTCTATGGCAGGTAATCGCTTGTACAATGAGTGCAATCCTCTAGAGCTTCCAGGAGTTCGAGCCTTTAGGAAACAGTGTAATTCTCTATTGAATCGACCTTACAACACAGCTCCCTTTCCTTCTCCAGCAAATCAGCTTGAGCTGCCAACGGTTTCATTGTCTAGCCAAGCACACTTAAAATACGTTGAGTTTCACAACGCTTGCGAGAAAAAACTGGGTAAAGGGGGTGAGTACTATTCCATCCGACGTTTCGGAAGTAAGGCACCAGAGCACCTGATAAGGATAGCGGGTGTCTTGGCTCTTTTTGAAGATCCCTCTGTTACTGAAATCTCTGTTAAATATGTCGAAAGGGCGAAAGCTATTGTCGACTATTATCTGAGTGAGCGACTCAGGTTGGATAGCTACTGCTGTGTGGATCAAACTTTGTTCACGGCACAAAAAGTATTAGATTGGGCAAAAAACAGAGGGAAAGAAGGCGTGAAGCTTCAAGATCTCTATCAAAATGGCCCTCCAGAAGTTCGTTCAAAAGATAAAGCGATGGCCATTCTCAAAAAACTAGAGGAGCACGGTAGGGCTTTTCCTGTAAATCCCAGAGAACTAGGGGAGGCAGGGTCAGGAAAGGCATGGAGATTTGTTTATTCTTAAACCAATAGTGGTTGCTAATTCTGCTAAAGTGCTAATTTAGCGGGATTAGCAACTTTAGCAAGTAATGAAGGTGGGCTAGCTTTACTCATACCTTGGGGATGAAGACTACAATTCAGCCCGAACGCAGTGAAGGTATAGAATCTCTTCCGTTGTCGGGAAGCATGATGATACTCACTTCCGAGTCCGAACGACCGTTGGGCATGGTCATACCTGTCTTTGTCTGGTCACCCTGGTAGATTACTACTGAGGGGTAGCTTGTCTTAGTTCTAGTTTGTAATCTACGTTCAATAGCAGTAAGTCTCATGTCTATCTGCTTTCTCAAATTAACCCCCTTAGCTGCTCTTCTGCCCTAATCAATCTATTTTCAAGGCTGTGAGTTTCCCACGCCTTTCCATGTGAATCCAATATTCTGGACATAGCTTCGCCTTCAGATGGAGTGATTTCACCTTCAGCCACTGCACGTGTCACAGCATGCGCACATGCCAATAAATCGCTAGATGAAGCAATTTCAGGAATAAAAAACCGAATAGGTCGATCTTTGGGAGTCGGAAGGAGTTTATCTAAAACCAACTTAGCAGCAGAAATGTTACCCTTTTTTGCTTGGATGATAAGTGTTTGGCACACCTCCTCAATGTCCTCTTCCAGAAGACATTCTGCCATTTGAGTTAGCTTGTTCTTGGATCCCTTTGGTCTACCCTTTGGATTGCCGGATCTTCCCTTTTTGAATCTAGTATCATCCTGTATTTTTCCTGTATTATCAGACATGACACCCTTTTTTTGATAAAAAGAAACTTATATCCTATATCTCTTTAAAAAATTTTAATCATTATCGTCTACCTGAACATGGACCAAACTAGGTAGCTCTTTTTCGATTAGTCTCTCTAATTCTGAGTGAAATTCTCCTAAATTATTTTTTATGTGTTTGATTTCGGAATTGAGCTCTATTTTACTGTTATTATCAAGATGAGAATCCCAATAATCTGAGAGCCGCCCAATGAAATAATCCAACGGTCTTTTTTTTCCAGATATTCGACGATTTAGGTAGTTTAAAATCTCCTTGCAAACCCCACGAGAGCCTTCTAATTGTTTGTCTTTAGTCAAAAAGATCACTATCCTGCAGTTATTGATTATACGATAGCCTATCTTTCGGAACTGGAATTGACGCTCTGCAAAGGATATATTATCACCTTTGTCGTCATACATTGTTAAGTTTGCTGCCCGATGTTCGATAGAAGGACAATAGTTCCCTCGAAAAATGAATGCTTCTTCGAGAGTGAAGAGATCCTCAAGCAATTCTAATAACACAGGTAGTAGAGCATCGGCAGCATTTTTTTTTCGCTCAAGCTTAATCTCTCTGAACAAATTATTTCTCTGGGCTCTCATTGAGAGCCAGCCAATTACAATACCTACAAACGCGGGTGCAATCAAATGCTGAAGCCATTCGAAATTCATTAAAGAATCAAATATTTTCAATAACCACTCCGTATACTCTTGCATGATAAAGACACCTCTGAACCTGATTATAGCCGACATTGCACGCTCGAGCAAGTCGTTAAATTCGCAAGCTTATGATTCTTGTGTCGAAGTATAATATGTGCACGTAAATGAAGGAGGCTGAGGTATCGGTGGAAACCGGGGTGGCTCGAATCAGAAAGATGAAGAGGGTTCCCATGCTAAGAAGTAGAGAAAAGTTCAATAGGAGTGTTGATTGTAGCAAAAACAACGCTGTTAGCAGCTACTCCGTCTGTCTTTTTTTGTGAGACTGACGGAGGGCTCAAGACGATCGAGAGCCGGTTGCGATGTAAAACGACTCCACGAAAGCACGGTTTCTACAGGGCTCAAGGTTACAGAGAGCGTAAACAACTGGTGATACTTATCAAAGAAGAGAGTCATTTAGATAAGTGGGCAGATAGACCTCCTCGTTGATAACGGGTCATCGCTTGATTCCCCAGATAGCATCAAGTGATACATTAAAGAAATGGTTTAAATCGGTAAATATCGGTTGACATAGCATGTTGTTTCTTAGTAAAATTACTGGTTTTTACATTCTAGGAAAGACGAATCCTGTTTCTCCCGTTTCGCCTCTGGCGGACGCAGTAACAACCAAAACGCCTGTGGAGCACGAGAATGAACGAGATAAAAGACCGTTGGTCATCAATATCCGAGATTTGCAAGTACCTTGGGGTCAGCAATGACACCGTTTATAAGTGGATCGACAAGTATGATATGCCTGCCCACCGCATGGGGCGTCTTTGGAAGTTCAAGAAAGATGAAGTGGACGCATGGATTAAGGCTGGTGGCGCGGTCGAGCCAGTGGAAACCAACAACAAGCGCAAGGAGTAACCCCTAATTATGAACCATCTGACTCACAATACCATCGTGAATTTTATATGGGGAATCGCCGATGACGTGTTGCGCGATGTTTACGTGCGCGGTAAATACCGTGATGTGATTCTGCCTATGACGGTCATCCGCCGCCTCGATGTACTGCTGGAATCGAGTAAGGAAAACGTCCTCGCGATGAAGAAACAGCTCGATGCTGCAGGAATCGCCAATCAGCACGCTGCACTTTGTCAAGCCTCTGGCGAGCCCTTTTACAACGTCTCGCCCTTTACCCTGCGCGACCTGAAGAACCGCGCCAAGCAGCAACAGTTAAGGACCGATTTTGAAGCCTATTTGGATGGCTTTTCACCCAACGTACAGGAAATCCTGGACAAATTCAAATTCCGTAATCAGATTCCTACGTTAATCGAGGCCGATATCCTTGGCCACTTGATTGAGAAATTTCTCGACGGGCGCGTTAATCTCAGCCCTAAAAAGATAGAAGATATTGACGGCAACGAGCTCCACCCTGCCCTCGATAATCACTCGATGGGCACTATCTTCGAGGAACTTATCCGCCGTTTCAATGAGGAGAACAATGAAGAAGCTGGAGAGCACTTTACACCCCGCGACGTGGTAAAGCTTATGGCCGATCTGATCTTCCTACCGATAAAGGGCGACATCGAATCAGGTACTTATCTTGTTTATGATGGAGCTTGTGGCACCGGCGGCATGCTGACCGTGGCGGAAGAGCGTCTAGCCGAACTAGCTCAGAGCCATGGCAAGGATGTCTCTATCCACCTTTTTGGTCAGGAGGTGCAGCCTGAAACCTACGCCATTTCCAAAGCCGACCTATTACTTAAGGGTGAAGGGGCCGAGGCCGAGAACATGAAGTACGGTTCTACGCTCTCTAGCGATGCTTTCCCTTCGCAAGAATTCGACTTCATGCTCTCCAACCCGCCTTACGGCAAGAGCTGGAAGAGCGATTTGGATCGGTTGGGCGGCAAGGGCAGTATCAAGGACCCCCGCTTTGTCACCCAACACAATGGTGACTCGGAGTACAAGATGATCACCCGTTCTTCGGACGGGCAGCTCTTGTTCTTAGTCAACAAGCTCTGCAAAATGAAGCACACCACCCGCCTTGGTAGCCGTATCGCCCAGGTCCACAACGGCTCGTCGCTCTTTACAGGTGATGCCGGTCAGGGCGAAAGCAATATCCGCCGCTGGATTATCGAAAATGACTGGTTGGAGGCCATCATTGCCTTACCGGAGAACATGTTCTACAACACTGGTATCGCCACCTATATCTGGGTACTGACCAACCGCAAGAGCAAGGAACGCCAGGGTAAGATCCAGCTCATCGACGCCACAGAATGGTATGTGCCCATGCGACGCAATCTCGGCAAAAAAAACTGTGAATTTTCCGAGGAACAGATCCGCACTATTTGTGACTTGGTGGTCAATCCGGTTGAGACCGAGAAATCCAAGATATTCCCCAACGAAGCCTTTGGGTACTGGAAGGTGACGGTGGACCGTCCGCTGCGCCTCGCTGTGGACCTGAGCCCGGCCCGGATTGAGCGATTCGAGCGGACCTGTGCTAAGGCTAAGGAAGAGCCGTTTGCCAAGCTGGCCCGTCGCATGGCCGAGACGCTCGGGGCTGGTCCGCATTTGGATTTCAACGCTTTCATGGATGCTTGGGACACCAATGCCGAGAAACATAGCGTCAAACTCACCGCCAAGCGCAAGAAATTGCTGCAAAGCGAGCTCTGCGACACCAGCGAAGATGCCGCTCCGGTACTCAAAAAGATTCATAAGCCCGGCAAAATGACGCCTGCCCCTATCCACGGTCTGTTCGAAGCTGAAGTGGGTGGCAAGACTTGTGTTGTCGAGTACGAGCCCGATACTGCTCTGCGCGACAGCGAGCAGGTGTCGCTGCTGGAAGAAGGCGGTATCGAGGCGTTCTTTCGACGCGAGGTACTGCCTTATACTCCGGATGCTTGGATCGACCCGGATAAAACGCTGGTTGGTTATGAGATCTCGTTCACGCGCCATTTCTACCGACCTACGCCCATGCGCACTCTGGATGAGATTAGGGCGGACATTTATGCGCTGGAACAGGAAACCGAAGGTCTTCTGGAACAGATTGTCGGGGAGGCGGAGCGATGAAGCTGGCTCCTTACAAAGAGTACAAGGACTCCGGTGTGCCTTGGCTGGGAAGGATTCCGGCGCATTGGTCTGAGAAGCGGGCAAAGTATTACTTCAAAGAAGTCGATGAGCGCTCTCAAACAGGTGAAGAGGAGATGCTTTCTGTATCGCACATCACGGGAGTGACTCCCCGCAGCCAGAAGAACGTGACTATGTTCAAGGCCGAGTCGAATGTTGGCCAGAAGCACTGCCAACCCGGAGATCTGGTGATCAATACGATGTGGGCCTGGATGTCTGCATTGGGTGTTTCGAACCATGCCGGAATAGTGAGTCCCGCCTATGGCGTTTACCGGCCAAGAAGTAACCAGAATTACGACAATTACTATCTTGACCACCTGTTGCGTACGGAAGGATATCGGTCGGAATACATCTGCCGATCAACAGGCATCCGTTCTTCTAGGCACAGGCTCTATCCAGATAAATTTCTGAGCATGCCAGTAGTCTGTCCTTCGCAGGAAGAACAGCAAACCATCGCACGATTCCTTAAGGTAAAAGATCGCTTGTTCCGCAAGTTCATCCGCAATAAACGACGGCTTATCGAACTGCTAAAGGAGCAGAAGCAGAATATCATCAATCAGGCTGTTACCCGAGGTCTCGATCCCTCTGTCAAGCTCAAGCCCAGCGGTGTGAAATGGATCGGGGATATTCCGGAGCATTGGGAGGTTCGACATATTCGCGCTTGCATTGAGGATTATGTGGCAGGAATTTGGGGTCAAGAACCAGAATCGAAAAATTCTGCTGAACACATCGTGTGTATAAGAGTTGCGGACTTCGACATGCGCAACCTGTCGATCTCCCAAAATAAACTGACCATTAGGGCTGTCCGACAAAACGCCCAGAAAACGCGGTTGCTAAAGGGTGGCGACATCTTGATGGAAAAATCGGGTGGAGGGAACGCAGAACCTGTAGGAAGAGTAGTCTATTTCAACTTCGATTTCCCAGCAGTTACATCAAACTTTGTCACCCGCCTTCGTCCTGATTCATCTGTTGTTAAGCCCCGTTTTCTACTGTTCATTCTCTCAATTTTACAGGCTACCCGTAGAAATGTGCCGTCAATTAAGCAAACGACTGGCATTCAAAATCTGGATGAACGGCATTACCTGTCAAACAATGTGGCATTGCCGTCGCTTGAAGAGCAAGAAGCTCTCGTTTCGCACATTGAGAGGGAAACAGCCACCATCGACCAGACCATCACCCGTGCCGAACGCGAGATTGAACTAATGCGTGAATACCGCACTCGGTTGATTTCCGATGTGGTCACCGGTAAAGTGGATGTGCGAGGCATCGAAGTGCTGGAGGTGGCTGAAGACGAATTGCTGGCACTGGATGAAGACCTCGCTGAAACCGATGACGAGATCACTGATGAGGGGGGCACGAATGAAGCCTAATGAAAGTACCCCAAAAAAAAGCCTCGGCAAACCGCAGGACTACCCGTCCCTACTGACCGATATCAAGGAACGAATCCGCTCTGCTCAGTACGAAGCCCTAAAGGCGGTCAACAAGGAGTTGGTCGGTCTGTACTGGGACATCGGAGGGATGATCGTGGAGCGGCAGGATGTTGAAGGCTGGGGCAAGGCAGTAGTGGAACAGCTCGCCGCCGATCTACGGTCGGAGTTTCCTGGAGTAGGCGGTTTTTCAGCTTCTAACCTCTGGAGGATGAAGGCTTTCTTTGAAGCCTACACCGGCCTGAAAAAACTCGCACCACTGGTGCGAGAAATCGGTTGGAGCCACAACTTGGCCATCCTGGAGCGCTGCAAGGACCCGTTGGAGCGGGAATTCTACATCCGCATGACCCGCAAGTTTGGCTGGTCCAAAAACGTGCTCATTCACCAGATCGAAAACGAGAGCTATGAAAAATCCCTGCTGGGGCAGACCAATTTTGACCAAGCGCTAACGCCCGAGCTTCGCTCTCAGGCAAAGCTTGCGGTGAAGGACGAGTACACATTCGATTTCCTTGAGCTGGGAGCAGAGCACAGTGAGCGGGAATTGGAACAGGCGCTTATTGCTCGGATCGAGGATTTTCTCCGGGCCATGGGCGGTATGTTTGCCTTCATGGGCAGCCAATACCGACTAGAGGTAGATGGCAAAGAGTTTTTTATCGACCTGCTGCTGTTTCACCGCCGTCTGCGCTGCCTTGTCGCTATTGAATTGAAAGTTGGTGAATTCTTGCCGGAATTTGTCGGTAAGATGCAGTTCTATCTGGCGGCTCTGGACAGGCAGGTTCGCCAGGAGAACGAGCACCCCTCCATCGGAATTATCCTTTGCAAGGAGAAGAGCCGCACGATTGTGGAATACGCCCTGCACGACGCCCGCAAACCTATCGGTGTGGCGACCTATGAGATCACAAAAACGCTACCTAAATCACTGAAGGGACAACTGCCGTCGCCGAAGGATATTGCCCATTTGCTGGAGGATTTATGAAGCCGACAGACACCAGCGAAAAGGGCTTGGAATCGATTATCGTCACCTCTCTTGTGGAGGAGGCCGGATACGTCCAGGGAGATCCGAAGGATTACGACCGGGAACATGCCGTCGATCTGGTCAAACTGTTGCAATTTCTTGCCGTCACCCAGCCGGATACTTGTGAAGCTCTCGGTATCGACGAGGAAGGCCCCAAACGCACCCAATTCCTGCACCGCTTACAAGGCGAGATAGCCAAGCGCGGTGTGGTGGATGTATTGCGCGGCGGTATTAAGCATGGCCCAGCCCATGTGGATCTTTTCTACGGTAAGCCGACGCCGAGTAATTTGAGGGCGGTCGAACAATTCGAAGCCAATATCTTCAGTGTTACTCGCCAGCTTCGCTACAGCAGAAACGATACCGCGCTCTCCCTTGACATGGCAGTGTTTATCAACGGCTTGCCCATCGCTACTTTCGAGCTAAAGAACAAACTCACCAAGCAGACTGTTCTCGATGCTGTTCAGCAGTATCAACGAGACCGCGATCCTAAGGAACTGCTTTTCCAGTTCGGCCGCTGCATCGTGCACTTTGCTGTGGACGACCATGAGGTGCGTTTTTGCACTCACCTTAAAGGTAAGGATTCGTGGTTCCTTCCTTTCAATAAGGGTAGCAATGACGGTGCGGGCAATCCGCCTAACCCGGTCGGGCTTGCGACCGACTACCTTTGGAAGGAGACTTTGTCTAAAATAGGCTTGACCGACATCCTTGAGAATTACGCCCAAGTTGTAGAGGAAAAGGATGAGAAAACAGGGAAAAAGAGCTGTAAGCAGGTCTTCCCACGCTACCACCAATGGAAGGTGGTACGTATGTTGTTAGCGAACGCCCGGGAGATGGGGATTGGTAGACGCTATCTAATCCAGCATTCGGCGGGCAGCGGCAAGAGCAATTCTATCGCTTGGTTGGCACACCAGCTCGTCGGGCTTGAGCACGGAGGCAGGGCACTGTTCGATTCCATCATTGTGGTCACCGACCGGCGGGTACTCGACAAACAGATCCGAGACACCATCAAACAGTTCGCCCAAGTTTCTGCTACCGTAGGCCATGCCGAACGCTCTGGTGATCTGCGCCGATTCCTCAACGGTGGGAAGAAAATCATCATCACAACCGTGCAGAAGTTTCTGTTCATCCTCGCTGAGATTGGCGACGAACATCGCAGGAGCCAGTTTGCGATCATC
Source organism: uncultured bacterium (assembly GCA_964635295.1). GTDB lineage: Bacteria > Chlamydiota > Chlamydiia > Chlamydiales > Waddliaceae > Waddlia. Next base: position 12,461 of record CAZWOB010000011.1, on the reverse strand, counting down.
ATCGACGAGGCCCATTCCAGCCAAGGCGGTAAGACCGCTGCCGCCATGAACATGGCCGTTGCGGAAACGCCAAATGAATACAAGACGGAATGGGAAGAGCTAGATACGGAGGACAAGATCAACAAGATCATGGAAGGTCGAAAGATGGTGGCCAACGCCAGCTACTTCGCTTTCACTGCCACTCCAAAGAGCAAGACCCTGGAGATCTTCGGTGAGCCTGATCCGCAACCCGACGGAACCATCAAGCATCACCCTTTCCACAGTTACACTATGAAACAAGCTATCCAGGAGGGCTTCATTCTTGATGTGCTTAAGAGCTACACTCCGGTTGGAAGTTATTACCGCCTGGCAAAGACGGTGGAGGATGACCCACTCTTCGATGCTAATAAGGCTCAGAAGAAGCTACGTCGCTATGTAGAATCCCATGAGCATGCCATCCGCGAGAAGGCGGAGATTATGGTGGACCACTTTCATACACAAGTGATTGACCATCGTAAGATCGGCGGTCAGGCTAGGGCGATGGTCGTCACCAGTGGTATCGTGCGGGCTATCCAGTATTTCCACGCTTTCAAGAACTACCTTAAAGAGATCAAGAGTCCCTATGCTCCCATCATAGCTTTTTCCGGGGAACATGAGTATGGCGGGAAGAAAGTTACTGAAGCTGCTCTCAATGGATTCCCCAGTAGTCAGATTCCTGATAAGGTACAGCAGGAACCCTACCGCTTCCTGATCGTCGCCGATAAATACCAGACCGGATACGACGAACCGCTTCTGCATACTATGTACGTGGACAAGGCACTATCTGGCATCAAAGCGGTGCAGACTCTTTCGCGCCTCAATCGCGCCCATCCACGGAAGCACGATACTTTTGTACTCGATTTTTATAACGACTCAGAAACTATCCAGAATTCATTTGAGCCCTATTACCGTACCACCATTCTCAGTGACGAGACCGACCCTAATAACCTCCACGACATTAAGGCCGATCTGGATGGTTACCAGGTTTATTCGCAGGATCAAATCGATGATCTTGTGAGGCTCTATCTCAACGATTCTACTCGCGAGAAACTCGATCCGATCTTAGATAACTGCGTGGCCATCTACAACGAAGATCTTGATGAAGACGGTCAGGTGGACTTTAAGGGAAAAGCCAAGGCATTCGTGCGCACCTATGGCTTTCTGGCCTCGGTCCTGTCGTATTCGAATGTTGACTGGGAGAAGTTGTCGCTTTTTCTAAACTTCCTAATTCCGAAGCTTCCCGCGCCCAAGGAAGAAGACCTATCTCGGGGTATTTTAGAGACCATCGACATGGATAGCTACCGTGTTGAGGTGAGAACCAGCCTGAAAATCGACCTTTGCGATCAAGATACCGAGGTTGGTTCCGTACCGACCAGCGGTGGCGGCCGTAAGCCAGAAGCAGAGCTGGACCAACTGAGCAACATCATCAAGACATTCAATGACCAGTTCGGCAATGTGGACTGGAAGGACGGCGACAAGATTCGCAGGATCATCGCCGAGGAGATCCCTGTCAAAGTGGCGGCGGATACCGCCTACCAGAACGCTATGAAGAACAACGACAAAAAGACAGCCCGGATCGAGCATGACGCAGCGCTGCAACGGGTCATGATCGACCTCTTATCCGACCAAACCGAGCTGTTCAAGCAGTTTAGCGATAATCCTTCGTTCAAGAAATGGCTTGGTGACACCATTTTCGGAGCGACCTATCAACAGCAGTCTGATCAATCCACGAAGAGCGCAGGTCATGGACGGTAAAGCGGTAGCCACTCAGGATTTGTGGATTTGCAGAACTAACTCCAAGCATTGAAGTGTATTTCCGGATATGAGTAGATTTAACCTCCATAGCGCCTTGTCACTAATTCGCAGCAAAAGTTACTGTTTATGGGTTGGCGCAGGGGTTACCAAGCACCTCACTGAAGGAAGATCCCCCTCATGGGAGGAGCTTGTCAAGGAGTTAGAAGTTCGAGCGGAACTTGTTTCTCCTGATTTTGATTGTTCTTTTACAGAACGTCTTGAAGTAGTTAAATCCAAGCTTGGTCGAGCTCTCTTTCAAAAAGAGTTAAGAAAAACGATAATTATTCCCTTGACTGAGAGCGTTGCCCAAATAGCGAAAAATTTCTCGGAACCATTTTCTATGCCTCCAGCAGCTAAACAGATTGCATGCTTGGGCACGGTAGCAAATTCGATCGTCAATTTTAATATTGAATCTATAACTTCGGTGCTGTTGGCAAAGCCGAGCGGACCTTATCAAATTAAGGTTTTTCAACCGCTTGTGCCTGGAGCCTCATCGATTAAATCATCAAGTGGAAGTTATAAGAATGGTCAATATAGGCGCTCAGTCTACCATCCACATGGTAGTATAGATATAAGTGGTTTATGTGTGCTAACGCAGACAGACTATAAGGCTATGCAAGGAACTTTAGCATTTCAACTTGCATGTCACGCTGCATTTCAGGAAGTTCTGGTAATAGTAGGTATGAGTCTGGAGGATGAATATTTACGAAAACAGATTGAGGGTTTCAGATCTCAAATTGGAACAGTTATTTGGTTTGTAAGTGATGATCCATCAGATGAAACACGAAAATGGGCTTGGAAGAATTCCATTAATATGATCAAGGGATCTTGGTCAAAATTTTGGCAGGCTGTTGAGCAAAAATTACCCTGCCCAGATGCAGAAAACCTATTACACAGCTGGCATGATGCGGTTCACAGATGTTTTGAGATGAAAAAAGAGAGGAATATCAATCCTTTTGCTGAACATGATGTCTTTCCTACTGAATGGCAACTTATGAATGAGAACAGAGGTCTCGACTACCCAACCAACTCATTCGATCACACAGAGCTGGATGAAGAGCAAGCTCAGCTTACCTTGTCATATCTTAAAGCCTTATCATATCTTAGTGAAAAGTCTAATTCCGATGAGACTGGTATGAAAAATCATCCAAGAACTAAAAAAACTCCCGTAGATTATTCCTCGCAAGAAGAGGGGAGCTTTTAAATTCATGGCACACAGGTGGCACAGTTAGGTCAGTGTCTCATTCACAAATCTCATCACTTCTCAATTGATCACAACAAATAAGGTACGACTTGATCTGACAGTCAGCACATTTCTTACATAGCTTCTTCTGTCAGATTAAGTCGAGGCTAGGACAAATAAGAGAATGGGTAGCTTTACACGGATTTATGTTGATGACTATAACTAGAGAATTTTCTGAAATTTATTACCAAATTTCTCAAGCGTTTTTTATCTAGTTAATTTTTTATTTTGAGCAATATTCTTCTAAGACGAATTGAAGAAAATCATCTCTTTCAAGAATATTTTTCAGTTCACTTTGGGTTTGAGAATACTGCTTGACAAGTTCAGCAGTTTCATTTGATTTTAGTTTCGCACGAAATGTGGGTGGAAATGGGTATTCTTTCTGGTTTTCAACTTTAATTAAATCCTTGAATGAAACCCAATCAGAGCAGTCGGTGCTATTTCTGTTATCTATTGATCTGTTTGCAAATTCAATAGAATTTTCTTTTCCATACCCTAATAAAATTCCCATTCTAATGTGGTATTTTGATTTTTGTTCATCAGAGCTGTTTAAAAAATTTTCAAGTTTTTCATTGTTGATGAATGTCTCAGCGTCATAATCGGGAGAAAAGAACTCACTATATAAATTGATTTTTTCATTAAATAATGTTTTTTTGATGAAGACTAGGTCAATGTATTCTTTTACCACTTCAAGTCTGCGTTCTTGAAATATGTATTTGTTGCTTGGAAACTTTTTTTTGTATTTTTTCCATACAGAATATGAATCAACAAAATCTTCATTAACGCTGAAATAAGGTCTTTTTTTATTATAATCAGGTTCAGCTAACCAGCAAACAAGGGAAACTGGCTTATCTCCAAATAGGGTGTAGCCAAAACCGTATTGCCTAATTAATGTTCTAAAAAAATGCTCAAGCTTTTCTTGTTCTTCATTTGGTATGCTTCGTAGTTCTTTCTGTATGTCAACTGGGCTATCTGCATAGAGAAGAAGATTTGCAAAAATAAAAATAAAAATAAATTTTTTCATTTTAATGTAGGGGTGATTTGCTTAGAGAGAGACTCTTTCTAATCGAAAAAGCCTCTCTAAAAATTGTGATAAATCAATATTGAATGAATTAAAATTGTACTACCATGTCATCATTATCATGTAATGGCCAGCTGCAATCATCACAAATTTCTCCAGAATTTGTTGCTCTTCCACATTTTGGGCAAGTCCATTCTTCTGAACTATCAGCAACAACTACAAAGACTCCATTTGAATCAGATTCCAGGCATGAAGCCTGTCTTGGAAATCCATCAATAAGAACAAAAATTCCTTTATGAGAAACGATGAAATCCTTCTGGCTGAGATATTTCTTTTTTACTTTCACTCCTTCATATATCTCGCAGAATGAAGAATCTTTCGCACTGAGAGATTGAAGGGGAGAAAAGCACATTAGGCATAGTGGTAATAAAAAAATAAATCTTTTCATAAATTTTCCTTTATTTTTCTGTTTTGGAGACTCATATGAATCTCGTTTGTTAAGTGCTGTGAATTGCGAATTCATGCGGAGGAGAATAGTTATAGTCCTTATTAAAAGTCAAAATGGAAAAAGAGTAGAAAACCTCGAGAAGCGTACTCTGATGTGATTATGGAATCTGTGACAGGTTGAGAAGTATATGAAAGAGCATATTGTTAATGTTCCTTCTTAGAAGAGTTCCTGAATGTGAAAGGGGCTATGTTTAGCTTCAATATCTTACCAGGGATTATATTTTGGATGTATTCGTGGCACACATATGGCACAGTTCGGCACTCTTCACGCTCTCAAACCACAGCACAACACAGTTGATAACAACACATAAGTCATTGTATGATTGTGCTGTGAGCAGTTAATGACTGCTGAGAAATGTGGAAAATCCACGGACTCATAACCCGCCGGTCGCTGGTTCAAGTCCAGCTTGCCCCATCCTTTCACACATACTTGTGAGCACGATTTAGCTTGGTTGGAGAGTATCCATCAGGCTATATTTTTGCCTTGCGGTGCACTGGCGGTGCAACAAAGAAAAGTCTTACCAGCACCATCCAGCCGCTTAAACCAAATAAAACGAAAAAAGAGGTTTAAGATGGCATCTATCTATCAAAGAACAAATAAAGACGGTTCAAAAGTTTGGCGGGCAGTGATCAGGATCAAGGGATACCCCTCTGTAAGCGATCATTTTGCGAGGAAGCAAGAGGCTCAGGACTGGGCAAACGATATCGAACGGCAAATAAAAAACGGTAAATACAATTTTGGAAAAGAAGAGCAGAAAAAGACCGTATCGGATCTGATTGACCGGTATCTAACCGATGGGGCGGTTGACTACCATAAGTCATCCAAGGATACCACTCGTCATTTGGAATACTTTCGGTCACGGATTGGGATTTATGCTCTGACCTTCATAACTCCAGAGCTATTACTTTTAGAGAGAAAAAGGCTGGTTGATACACCAACTCATCAAGGGACAAAAAGATCGTCGGCGACGGTCAACCGTTACTTTTCATCTTTAAGCGGTGCGATGCGCTACGGGTGTAAAAACTTACGCTGGTTGAATGAGAATCCATGTGCAAATTTGATTAAGTTGAAGGAAAATCCCAAAAAGCGACGAATTTTAACACCAGACGAAGAAGTTCGGCTGTTGGCTGCATGCAAAGAGAGCAAAAGCCCCTATCTCTATTGCATTACCTTGCTAGCCTTGACTACAGGAGCTAGGAAGGGAGAGATCTTGGCTTTAACCTGGGACTGCATCGATTTCGACAGAAGGCTTGCACACATCAAAGATTCCAAAAATGGTAGGCCCAGGAGGATTGGTTTAGTTGAATCGGTGATTGTGGAATTGAAGTCGATATGGGAAAAACGAGATCCACTAAAACCTCTGGTTTTTGCCAGCAAAACGGCTTTTGGAACAATCGATATCAAAAAGGCATGGCAAAGCGCTTTACAAAAGGCCGGAATTGACGACTTCGTATTTCATGGCCTTCGTCACCATTTTTGCTCAATCGGAGGTGAATTGGGAGCATCGGGAGTACAGCTCCGATCGCAGCTTGGCCACTCATCCTCTCGTATGACTGATCTCTACTCTCACCTTGAAGCAGATGCCACTCGCTTTATTGGGGAATCGATCGAAAAAAGAATCGGAGAGAGGAGAGAGCATGAGTAAGGATTGTTCAGAGCTACAAGCAATTATAGAAGAGCTGATCGCTGATATTGAGAAAGTGAAGGAAATATGGTGCGGAATTCGGGCGGATAATCCAACTTTCGAACAGGTCTCGGAAGAAAACTGGGAAAGTAAAGAGGCTCTCCTTTGGATGCATGGAGAAACTAAAACTTTTGAAGCGATTGAACTTGAGAGGTGGCTATTTTCCGAGCCGCCTATTTCTGAAACCTCAAAGAGTGATGCAAACGATAACTATCTTGCATGGATCGATCATCTTCGAGAGGATGGGATATATAGTGAGTTTGACGTTGATGATCTTCCAAAACCTCTGGAAAAAGAATCTCTTGTCACTTATGTGACCAGATTGTCTCAATATGTTAGCCAGAAGGGTTGGGGAATAAAGAGGCAAAGACGAGCATTAAAATCATTTTTAAGTTTTTTGAGACAAGATTATAAACAGGAGGATGTAGCTTTTATTGAACACATTTTTCCTGCAAAGAGCGATCTGATGAATCAACAAAAATTCAAAAAAATATCATTACCTTCCTCTTTCCATCTTGGCGGATTTTCTGGTAGAGCTCTTATTAAGTTGTCGAATAAAGTAATCATAAGAAAAATATGGCCACAAGTTGAAGCAATTTCACATCAGGTTGCAGGAGAAATCATCAAAGAATTAGCGTATCAATGCGCTTTTGGTCGTAAAAACGCAAGACATCATGCGGGTGAAGCTCTTGCCTTGATATGGCTTTGTATTTCTTCATCACGAATCAGATGGCCACGTTCGCTTGAGAGTGTCCATGAGCTTAGTCTCGATGCGATTGTTTACGAGAAGGAATATCCGGAGCTGCTTGCTCCAAGTTTCTTTGGTCCACACCCGGTTAGAATTGGGAGTAGAGTTGCTAGATTTCTCCAAACTGTCGCGAATATCCCTTCCAAGAAACCAAGGAAAACTATTTTACAAACACCCCTTAAAGACTTACGAGATAGATTTAGAAAAACTCTTAAAATTATCAAACTTCCTCAAGACCTGGGTGAGATCACTTTTCTAACGTTTCTCTCCTATCCACATCACTTCGGTAAAGAGATACGGTAAATCTTTTTTATTTGATTATCAAAGGGATAAAAACTCCCTCATACCGTGCCCGTGATAAACGGCCCTATTCCGTAATAATTGGCGTAATTCCTTTTTAAACAACACCAGGAGTTACGTATGGAACAAGTTCAGTACCTTACAACAATGCAAATCGCCGAGAGCGATTGTTACCCATTTACATTGGGACAAATTCGCCACTACCTGCTGATGCGTCATCGCAACGGATTGGACAAGGCCGTGAGAAAAATCGGCAAACGTCTCTACCTTCGTAGGGATTTATTTGAGCAATGGATCGAATCCAATCAAGGAGGTGATCAATGAAATCATTCAAATGGAACATGGATGCCGCAAAAATCAAGGAATGGATTTCCCCTTATGATTTTTACTTGCAAGAGCAAGACCTCGGGAGATTCGGTTATAAATCAGGACAGTGGGTTGTCGCCGGCCTTTGTCCTTTTCATGATGATGGTTCGGCCGGTTCATTTAAGGTGAATTGCGAGAGTGGAGCGTTCATCTGTTTTTCATGTGGGGAAAAGGGCAGCGACATCATTACCTACATGCAGAAGAAGTATGATCTTTCCTTTCTGGAGGTGTTAGAAAAACTAGGGAATGAGTGGAGGGTTGCATGAAAGAATTACCATCAATCATTCCTCTAAAAAATTTAACCTATCATTGGACTTATTTGGATTCAGATAGAAAACCCATTGCAGTTGTTGCCAGATATGACGAGGATGGGAAAAAGAAACGCTTTCATCAATATAGTATTGGCGAAGATGGTAGCTGGGTTGAGGGAGCACCAACTCCCTCACCCATATTTGGAATGGATTCACTTCTTAAAGACCATTTTGAAGGGTTTGTCTATATTTTTGAAGGGGAAAAATGCGCGCAAGCTGCGCACTATCTCGAACTTCCGGCGATAACTTCCATGATGGGTTCAAGCCAAGGGCATTTGGCAGATTGGGCGATTCTAGCCAATTACCGCCATGTAAAAAAGTTCATTATTGTACCCGATAACGATGATCCTGGAAAAAAGTACATGCAGACTGTGCACGATGAGATAAGAAAAGCATGTCCCAATGCGGATGCCATGGTATGCGAACTTCCCTTCAACAAAAAAGGCGATGATTTTGTCGATTGGTTGAAAGAACAACCCTCTTGTGCACCCGATTGGGATGGGTTCACTCCTTTAGACGATCCATACTGCGAATTTATGAAGGGAGCATTCGAAATAGCTGTTTCTAAAAGCAGTATATCGGCTGAAGACTACTTTGCTACCATTTCACCATGTCCAGTTTTGTTTGACAGCGAACCTGAACCAATTGAAGAGGTTCTAAGTGAAGTGTTGCCATGTCCCGCACATTTGCTGCCAAATAAGATCGCAATTTGGATGCAAGGAATTGCGGATCAAATGCAGATTCCAATTGATTTCCTTGCAGTCCCCTTTATTGTTTATACTGGGAGCCTCATCGGAAGAAAAAGGGCTCTTGAACTTCGCCCAAATTTAGGTTGGATTGAATTTCCGAACCTGTGGGGGATGCTTATTGGACGCCCCTCGGTGATGAAAAGTCCTGCGATGGAGGCAACGATCAAGCCACTAACAACACTCGCCTGCAATGCGCTGAAGATGTTCGAGTGTGAATCGAAAGCGCACCAAGTTAAGGTAAATGCATGGACAATTAGAAAGAAGGGTGCTGAGGAGGTTTATAAAAAATCCTTTAAAGAGTCGTTAGGGAGTGAAGATAAACTTCCTATAGAATTTCCATCCGAGGAACCTCTCGAAGAGCCAACGCGAAAAAGGTATAAAACCGATGATCCCACTGTCGAGAAACTGGGGGAAATCCTGATTGAAAATCCACAAGGAATTTTGCTCTATCGCGATGAGCTTTCGGGATGGTTACACAGCTTCGAAAAAAATGGGCGTGAAAATGATCGCCAGTTTTTTCTCGAAAGCTGGAGCGGTAAAAAGGATTTTGATGTAGATCGCATTGGCAGAGGCTCTTTACATGTACCTTCCCTGTTTCTCTCAATCTTTGGAAGTATTCAGCCAGGTCCACTATCGCAATATGTGCGTTCTACAATAAAGGGAGGTGCTGGTGACGACGGTTTTCTGCAACGCTTTTCAATGATGGTTTGGCCAGACGTGAAATCGGATTGGGAGCTTGTTGATGGATTAGATATCAAAGCAGAGGAAGCGGAAGTGATTAGAATCTTCGAACACCTCGATAAGTTAGCTTTTGATGATGAGGATAATCCCATTATATTAAATTTCACAGAGGAAGCGCAAACAGTCTTTGATGAGTGGCAAAAGGCTCTTGAATTGCGACTTCGTGCGGGATCATTAGCCAATCACTTGGAAGCGCATTTAGCAAAGTACAAAAAACTTTTGCCGGCACTATGCCTAATTCACGAGCATTTAAAATTGGCTACATCAGGGAATTTCCCAGAGGTGATCACGTTGGACTCTCTGCAATCCAGTGTGCAGTGGGTTGAGTATCTCGAGAGTCATGCTCTTCGCGTTTACGGTAGTGGTGCTAACGCTGTTCCAAAAGTTGCAATGGAGCTACTTCGACATATCAAGAACGGAGATATTACAGAGCCGTTTTCGGTCCGAGATGTTTATTATGGGCATCACTGGAGTGGTTTGACTACATCGGATGAGGTGGAGGAAGTACTTGATTATCTCGTTGATAAGGGGTATTTGGGGTGTGCAATGGTAAGAACAAATGGAAGACCCTCTCAAAAATATTGGGTTCACCCAAAAGTTTTTGATGAGTGAAGAAAGAAGAGGGTTCAAAAGGTTCAAAACCACACTTTCGAACCTTTTGGACCTTTGCGAGTGTAGGGATTTAGAATTTTTTACAGTTTGTAACTCTTAAAAATAGGAGAAGGAATATGTCTACCGAAAAGCAAATAATCGCAAATAAGCAAAATGCCCAACTTGCCACAGGACCAAAAACAACAAACGGAAAGGAGGTAGTATCTAAAAATGCCATCAAACATGGTATTTTCACGAAAGATTTGATCGTGTCTTCAGATATCGAAAACGAAAGTGCAGATGAATATCAAAGCATTTTGAACAATCTAGTCGATTGCCTTCTTCCGTGTAATCAGATGGAAAGCTTGCTTGTTGAAAAAATTGCGGCGGACTTCTGGAGGTTGCGCCGTACAATTAGGTTTGAGACTGGTAGTATTGCGCGAGCTGTGGAGTCATTGCTAAGTGAATTTTACTCTTATAGTCGACCAAACAATGAAAAAATTGAGGAAGAAATCGAGGAGAAACAAAGAGTTATGAAGTGGAACGCATCCTATCTAGAAAGTCTTGCTAAGGGGCAGGTTCATTTTGATAAGCCAGTATGGTCCGGAGATGATATCGAAAGCGATATTGCTGAAGACTTCCATATGATCGCCAAAACTATTAGCTCCCTGACGAAAGAGGAAAAAGAGTGGTTGTACTGTTCATACGATCTAACTTATGAGGAGCTAAGGAATTTATTGGAAAAGTATGGGTATTCTGACTCAAAGAAAATTTCAGCAAAGCTGATTGAGCTATTCTCTCAGCAAAACCTATCATTAGAAGAAGATATTCAAAATTTGTTTCGCAAAAAGCAGAAAAACAACGAATCAAATAAACTTTTGTACATGTTGGGTATGATCCCTTCAGCGGACAATACTGAAAAAGTCTTGAAGTATGAGCGATCACTTCAAAAATCAATTTACCAAAATCTCATTATGTTGAAAAAGCTTCAAGGAGCATTCTAAAAATGGGTTTGTTTTGGAAAAAATTGCTCCTACAAGAGAAGTTTCTACTTTGGCCTTACATATAGAAGCTTTGATCTTGATTAGTTAAATAATTTATGTTATGCTGCTGTGTTTTAATGGATTAAGATATATAAATAGATAGTGTCTGTATGAATAAAGAACTGAAATTTAAAAAATATTTACAATACTATGTGGATTTTGAATATCTGGATGAAAAAGTTGATTTTCATATTACCATAACAGAGAAAGAGCAAGAGAAGAAACAGTTTTGGGACATAATTCATTTCTTTAAAAACAAAAAAATCTTAGAACCTGTTGATGCTTCGTTTTCGAAATCGATAAGAATTAGATGCGAGGATGGAGAGTATTCAATCGAATCTACCAATCTTATTGCCAGACAAGTTCTAGCAGTATTACTCAACTTACAGAGTAAAGAAAAGTCTTTGTATTCTTCTTGGTATCTTTATGATTATGATAGCTGTAATGAAATGCCTCAATTTATTCACTCATTCTTTTTGGCGGGTGATTATAAAATCATACAAGAGGATGTAATGATTTCGACGTCTTGGATGGATGATTGCGATCCTAATATTTTGGTTATGTCACCTCTAGTCGGGTGCTATAACAATTCGTCGACTCCTCTTTGGTCTAACATGGGGGCTAATGAGGATGCTCTTACAAAATGGTATTATCAAAAGTTTTATCGTGAAAATGTAAAGGGGCAGATTATAGCTATTAGAGAAAATTTCCGACCTGATGGATATTCTTCATCATCTACAACCGAGGCATACCTTAAGTGGATCATGATTGCCTGCGGATTAATCCTTTTGAAAATGTTTATTTAGGTGCCGAAATTTGGTAGGAATGACAAAGGAGAGGTAGATTCTCGGGTAACACAGTTTAAAGTAAAGACCATATTATGCTGTAGGCTCTCATGAGATCGAAATAATTTTAAGTAGAAAAGGGGATAAGTCCCCATAGAAATTTTATATATTAAGTATAAATATTGGTTTTAAAATGTTTAAATCAGAAAAGTTAAATAAAGTATCTCCGTATTTTTTAAGAGATATAACAGAAAGTTGTGTTTGAGATGAAAAGAGCGTACCCTATGAAATTTTGAAACAAAAATAAATTTTATAGGAGATACGCTCATGAAAGATGATGTCATTTCTTTGGATAAATTTCACGCTACAAATGAGATAAACAGCTTGTTGGAGCAAACCCTGAAAGATGGAGCCCGCTTGTTGCTTCAACAAGCTATTGAAAATGAAGTAAATGAATACCTGGAATCCATGGAAGACAGGAAAACTTCCGAAGGAAAGAAACAGTTTGTACGCAACGGCTACCTGCCTGAAAGAGAAGTGCAAACGGGAATAGGACCAA
>CAZWOB010000010.1:6947-44358 GCA_964635295.1 uncultured bacterium | reverse complement strand
ATAATCTTGCTCATTCTGTCGTTTGCGATCCTGCTACTGATTTTGTGAATTGCCGATTAGGTACTCATTTTCTGGATGAACCTTTTTTTATAATAATTAATATTATAATATTTTTTTTAATTATTGTCAATTTAATTTAATATTATCTTTACATTATAAATGTAATATATGGTTTTGTTTTATTAAATGGATTTTTATGTCTATTTCTAACATTTCTCATGACTGTTATATACCTCCAGAAGGTGGGGCTGAACATGCCGCTGTTAGAAAAGACCTTATCCAGAGAATTGTTGATTGGATCGTCTCCCATTTTACCGAATTTTTCGCGTTTATCGAAGGACTGTTTGTCGATTCCGACTCTGAGTGGGAACCGATGCCAAATAGCGATTTTCAAGCAATTCTGAAGATTATACGACGAGACCATTTGAGAAATATTGTACTTACCAAAGCTTCTATATTAGGCGAAAAAGGAGCCGAACCCCTTAATCGGGAAGAAAAAACAGCCCTTCTCGAAAGAGTTGAGCAAGTCAAAAGAGATTTTTATCATAAATGCCTGGACGGCGTTTCGGGAATTCCCAGCAATCTTGACGGCAATACTTCCGGTGATAGTTTGATTGGATTCCTGTTTGATTTGCAGACAATGAAACGAGAGCATCCCGATGATCCGTCAATCGAGGAGATGATTGAAACATTTAAGGAAACTTACAAATTTGTTGTCGAACGAGAGGCTGTCAACAGGTTGAAGGACAAGAGGGAGAAGGCGTTTCGCAAGAAAGAATATGTCCAGAAGGTTCAGGACAGGTTGAAATCGCTAAAAGTTGGCGAACGATTTGTCTACCAGGTATCAGTGAGCGGACACGCGATGCTGTTTGAATTTAAAGCGCGTGAACAGGATGGCAATCGTGTTCTCGATATTAAACTGTTCAATAGCGGAGATGGGGTTGAGAATCATTATTCAAAGAGCTTTCTTGCCGCGATCAATCCCTACGCTAAGTTTCAGACCTATCTGATCGAGGGCTCAGACTTAGACATGCTTGCAAAGTCCGATTTTGTTTCAAAGCTTATTGAACAAGAAGTTCCCGGGGAGGTTAAAGGACGGCATGTCCCTATTTTTGGGTATGTTGCCTCCTTATGTTCTTCGTTGTATCACGAAGTAGCGGGAGTTGGTAAGATCTATAAGTTGCTCAAAGTGCATGCTATCCGAAACGGAGAAGGCAAAAAGGTGGTCAGTGACGATCCCCGAATGCACCATTTTCCTCAAAACAGAGGTACATGTTCACGGCGTGTGTATGAGCTGTGGATGCGGGAAAATTTGGATTCTGACGCTGAATATCAGCAGTATTTAGCAGAAACAGTCAAATGCGCGGTTACCCGGCTGGAATTAGCTGAGGCTGTAGAAAACAACCTCAGACAGACAACTGTTAAAGTCGATTCGCTCAAATACCGATTATTTGTCAAACCTCACTGGTTTTCGAAAGGGGTCGCCTGTCTAAGAAATCGGATGCACACACGTACGATGATACTGATCGGAGAAAAATACCTTAAACAATTTTAACGTTTCTTAACAAAGATTAGTTATCATGAATGCTTAATTAATAAAATAATTATTTATTCTTATGACCAATAATATTGCTTTACGACATGATGCATCAGACGCTCAACGATTCAATTTGAGCCAGATAACTTCAAGGGAACAGGGGAGGATTTTCCGTGTAAACAAACAGGGTAAGCTTGTTGAGATCAAAGGGTTTTATCACCGTCTCTATTACTTTTTTTTCAGAGATAAAGTGCAGAAAAGGGTGAAAGCGGCTGTTTCCCTCAGTCTGACTGCGATAGATTCACAAAGCACGCAAGTACCTGCGATCAAAAGTCTGTTTTTTGAGCGTTTGTCCAGATTGAGCGAACAGGTATTTGATCGGAGCTGTATTCCTACTCAAATCATCAAGCAGCTCAGACCGGTCAAATCAAATGGGAATGGGAGTACTTTGGCAAAAAGAGTAGAAGAGGTGCGTTTCGCTGTTTCCTTGGGGGTCGACTTCCAGCGGGTTTCCGAAGGGCAGTGCGGTACTTACTACGGCAGGGATTACAAAGGATCCCGATTGGTCGTATTCAAGCCATATGATGAAGAAAGCTCCTCGATGAACAGTCAAAAGGTGTCTTCACGAATTAAGTCTGTGATGTTTACCATTTTTCCCTTCTTGCGCACTCATAAAAATATTAAACGCGATTGCGCCTATCTAAATGAAATAGGGGCAAGCAGAGCGGATCGGTATTTAGGGTTGGGAATGATCCCGGAAACTGAGCTTGTGACTTTTGAAAGCGAGCAATTCAGTGGTTCCGATCCGAAAAAAGGCTCTTGTCAGCTTTATGTTGAAAATACTGTCATGATGCAAAAGAAAGTGGGCCTCCCGTCATTTGATGTTCCTATTTTGAAGAGGCTTTTACAAAAGTTGTGGATGATCCTTTTTGGCGAGAGGGTTGCTCCTCCTTGTACGTTGACTGACTTGAAAAAATGGGCAATTATCGATTTCCTCACTGGAAATCAGGATGGACATTTAAACAATCAATTATGGGGCCAAAGAGGGGTGACGCTGATCGATTACGGGCTGTCCTTTCCAAGCAGACCTTCTGACGGTTTCATTTCTTCGGTCAATCAATACCACTTCGCGCATCTTCAGGGAGCTGAAGAGAATTTTAAAATGGAAGACAGGGGGTTGATCCACAAATTGCGTCACCCTGCTTCTTTTATCAGTGAACTGACAGAGGCGATGACAGATGGCACCACGGGAGGATTCGATCAGGCGCAGATAGATGCGCTAAATGAGAGGATTCAAATTTTATGTGCCGTGATCGACCAAGGAAAAAGCATCCGCTATCTTGGCAATATCAAATACGCCGAAGATTTCGAAAGGGCAAAGCAGGAATTAAACATCCCTTCCAACAGCTAAATGTTGTTGCCAGGGTGTTTCCGGCATATTCACTAAATGGTTCGTCCATCTTGAAGCCATGAAAAGATAATCCGACAGTCGATTAAGGTAGCAGGTAATTTTGTCTGAAACATCTGAATGATGGTTAAGCGGGATCACCTGCCTTTCCGCACGGCGACAGAGGCTTCTTGCCAAATGCAGCATGGCCCCGCAAGGATGTCCTCCGGGAAGGATAAAATTGGTCAGTTTTGGAAGCTTGCTGTCCATCTCGTCTATCCAGTGTTCGAGAAGCGTGATTTCTTCATCATCAAAACGGGTTTTATTGATTTTGTCCTGCTCTGCACGGGACCTCGGAGTCGCAATTGCGGCGCCCAGGTCAAAAAGAGCGTGCTGAATGATGATCAGCTGCTCTTTGATGGAGTCGAATGCCTTTTCTGCAGGCATCTGAGCAATGGACAGCCCGATCGCGCAATTGCATTCGTCTACGCTGCCAAGCGCTTCGATAAACGGATCGTTTTTGGGAACCCTTTGTCCGGTAAAGAGCGAGGTTTCTCCTTTATCTCCACTGCGTGTATAAATTTTTCCCATCAGGTATTTTCTCCAATAGTCTGTTGTGGAAACAATAAGCTCAGGTGCTTGCGAAGCTCTTTTAGTGCTTTGGGCTTGTGGTTGTGAGGGTGGACAAGTTTTTCGCTATAGCTTAAATGCCTCCAGGCATTTTCATAATCGAGTCTCTGCATATATACAATAGCCAGATAATATTCAACTGTTGGATCGCTCGGATACATCCGATGGTAGGTCTCTAAATATTTTAAGGCCTCTTTACCGCGATGCAATTGCAGCCATGTAATTGCCAAAGCCTTCCATCCGTCTCTGAATTTCGGATGCTTTTCCAATACCTTTTCCAACGCTGCCTTTTTTTCAAGGATGGAGGTTCTGTCCTCATTCACTCGTTTGAAAAGCGTTTGAATCCCTTCGGAATCGACTGCTCCGATTAAATAATCCTCAATCAATGTATCTGTGGAAATAGAGTGCGGGGGGATTTCGCCATTGATGCTTTCCAGCAGCTGCCTTCCTTTGTCCGTTTTTCCTGTGAAGATATAGGTAAGGCCCAGAAGTTCTTTCAACTGATAATAATCATGGAGATAGGGACGCGCCTTTTCATAGCTGGCGAGCGCTTGATCGTATTGTTGTTCATGCAAATAGACGGAGGCCTGGTTAATATGGGCCATTCCGATCACTTCTTTCAAAGAATGCGTTTCAAGCTCTTTCGTTTCTATTCCGAGATATTCTTCTGAATCGATGTGGATCCCTCTTGCCGTTGTCTCGATATTGCGCTCTTCCTGCCCCTCTTTCCATCTCACATAAATATGCCCGGGAGGGGTGACGGCTTCCAATTCGAGGTTTAGACGCTGTGCAAGGCTCAAGTAGAGGATGGAAACGCCAAGACATACCCCTTGTCTGGAATCGAGGACTGACGGAAGAAACGTATAATGGTCGATATCCTTCGCATAAATGGAGTGGGGAGGGAAGCGGAAGCCCATTTCATCAAAGATCAACGCACTGATTGCCTGAATTTTTTCGGCGGGTGTCGATTGGAGGGTCACTTTGGTCAGCAACTGAAGCGCCATTAAGTCGATCATCGCTTCATAACTTCGAATCGTTTCCCATTTTTCAGTCCCCATTTGCGTCAGGAATAATCCATGTGCAAGATCGATCTCATTCTCTGGCAGGGCGATCACTTCTTCTTCGGTCCTGACGTGGTATCCTTGAAGAGCGCGATTGGGCAGGTGGCCTGCGAGCGAATCGATCAGAGTGATTTCCGTTTCCGATAACAGCGGGGTTGTGTCGTTTGCCGGTTTATTCACCAGGTTGATGACCCCGTTGAGCGTTTCAGGAGAGATCGAAGATAGAGGAAGCTGCTGTCGGGCCGTATCGCCTCCGGAAAGAAGCTTCCATGCATGTTTAAGCGATCGGTGCCCTTCTGGGGTATCAGGGTAATTCTCATAGAATGCGAGGTGCTGAGGGATTGAAAGTGGGTCCAGGCTATTATAGAGAGTGCGAGGGTCCGCATGAAGTAGAGATGAAATAAAAATGAGAGAAACGATGGTTATGCGAGACATGCTTCTATCGCTTCCCTTAGCTGCGGGTCGGAAATGATCTTCTCGACAGATGGGCGGATAGATAAGCTCCAGCGGTCGGCATCTTCAATTTCTGATGAGGTCCAGTTGATACTTGGAACAAGTGAGAGATATGTCGTTAGAGGAACAAGATGGAGGCGGCTTGGGGTCGTGAGAGATTGCTTAATGAGCTGCTGATGCTGATCGGGTGAAATAGATCTCGTCGGTCGGGCAAGGGTTGTCAGGCTATGGTCGGGATACTGCTCGCTGTTGGGATAGGTCAGTGTCGGGCAAACCGTGTTGTTAAGTCCGGAGGTTGGCGGCTCTTTTTCATTGAGGATCAACAACATGGATAGGTCGTTGGAGACTTGAGCAAAAAAATCTTCCGAATCGACCGGTTGATCAAAATGACAGCAGTCAAAATAGTTCGAAACATTTTGGAGGCGCTCTTTCCACCAGGAATAGTCGTCCCGTTTCATTTCCTCCCAATTGCATTCCGCCGTTTCTTCAACAATGGTAAACCAGTTTGGGTGGTACTTGACATCAGGGCTGTTGGCCTGGAGCTTTGTGGGAATCTCGACCATCAGCAGGATCCCGTGCTTTTCTGCTTCAGCTTTGACCTGCTTTAGCTGCTGATGGCAGAGGAATTGGACGAATTGATGGTATTTGGGGTCTCTTCCTTTCAGACCGACATAATCGTCGAGCCAGGGATTTTCTTCGCAAAACTTGAGAAAGGCATCGCTTTTGCCGACCATCTCGCCGTGGTCATAATAGAACTTGATCAGCAGGGTTTCTTTGAATTTCGACGCAGACGAGTAGCTGATCGTTTTTTGCATGTAAAGGTCTTCTTTATCGCTGGAGTGGGGGATTTCCGTGAGCGATAAAAACAAGGGGTTGAGCGCGAAAGCCGAGTAGGGAAGGTGGGGGTCCGGCAGGCCTGCTGTATCAAAGACAGGCTGCAGCTGGACAACGGAAAAACCCATCGAGCTCAACCAGGGAAAGAGCTTGATCAGCTCCCCGTATTCTCCGATACCGTAGGTAGTCTTGCTATGAAGCGCATAGAGGGGGATGCTTACTCCGTACCGCTTGCTTTCTCCAATTGTTTTCCAGTTTGTCTGCATAGAGAAAATTGTTGACTATTAGATTCTTTATGTCAAGAGCAGGGGCAGCAAGGGATCCTTGCATAATAGATTGTGGATTCAGTATAACAATTGGCAACTTTTCATCATTCACAGGGAATTTTCAATGAAAAAAATTGCAGTGATCGGAACACATGGTGTGGGGAAAACAACGCTTTCCCATCAAATTTGCGTCGCTTTAAAGGAGAGTAACTTCAATTCAACTATCGTAGAGGAGAAGGCCCGCTCCTGTCCGTTCCCCATCAATGAGGCTGCCTCGATTGAGACAGAAATCTGGATGGTGCATACGCAGATCAGGGCAGAGCTGCAGGCCCAGGCGCAAAAGTATGAAGCGGCTGTGATCGACCGCTGTTCTTTAGACGCGATCGTGTACTGGCACGACCGCAATACGCCCCATCCCTATTTTGAGAAGTTAAGAGATGCGGCTCTCGAGTGGGTGAAGACGCAGTACGATCTTCTCGTGCTTGTCGAGCCATCAAGTGATACGGACGGCTATGCGGTCGATGCGGTCAGGGACTCCAGCATCATCTACCGCAACCGAATTCGGGACCTTTTTAGAGAGTACTTAAGTTCTCTTCCGGAGTCGACTCTGGACAGGATTGTGAAAGTGGAGTCGAATGAGGTTTTCCAAAAAAGCGATGGGCATTCCACCGCCGTTAACAAGGTGATGCTGCATGCGAACTATCCCGTCAAAGATCAGGCAGAGGTCTTATTGAGCCACTAACGTGTCGACGACTTTGTATTCGCTGGATTCCCGGAATGTATCGTTCAGTTGGCGGTTTACCCTGATGAATGTTGTGCATTTCGGGAGGTCTTTCAACCTTTTGGCTCCAGCATATGTGCAGGCAGATCTCAATCCTCCAAGCAGTTCAGACAGAGTGTTGTCCACTCCGCCTCGGTATGAGACGAGAACTGTTTTCCCTTCGCTTGCCCGGTAGTGTTCAACATTGCCGAAATGCTTCATCATTGCGGTATCGCTGGACATTCCGTAGAATTCCATCAATTTTTTCCCTTCGATCTCCACTATGCTGCCCATGCACTCATCGTGTCCGGACAACATTCCGCCCAACATGACGAAATCGGCTCCAGCGCCGAAAGCTTTCGGGATATCCCCTGGGACAATGCACCCGCCGTCAGAAATGATGTGGCCGCCGATCCCGTGGGCGGCGTCCGCGCATTCGATAACAGCTGATAACTGGGGATATCCGACGCCTGTCATCCGTCTTGTCGTGCAGACGCTCCCCGGGCCGATCCCTACTTTGACGATATCCGCTCCAGCAAGAATAAGCTGTTCGGTCATCTCACCGGTCACAACATTTCCGGCGACAATGATCTTTTCGGGGTGTTTTTCTCTGATCTTTTCGATAAATTCGACAAAACGTTCTGTGTAGCCATTCGCGATGTCGATGCAGAGCCATTGGATCTCGGGATGTTTTTTGATAATGGCATCAAATGTGCGGCGTGTCTCATCATCGTTGATTCCTGTCGTTGCCATGATGCTGTCAGAGGGAAGTTCAGGATCCTTCCAATCGTCGATCTGAGAAAATTTATGCACGGCGGTCAACATTTTTCTTTTGGCCATTGCTTTTGCCATGTCAATAGTGCCGATCGTATCCATATTCGAGGCGATAATCGGTATCCCTTTCCACTTGGCATCTGCCCATCGGAAGTTGAATTCCCTTTCAATATCGACATCTTTTCTAGAACAAAGAGTTGATCGTTTAGGTTTGATCAATACATCGACAAAGTCCAGCTTCAAATCCTGTTCGATTCGCATAAATCCTCCGGGTGTTATACCGATAATGTTTCAAAATTGTGCTTCATACTTCGTCGGCTTGCCACTGAATTTCTACCCGCCTGCATCGCCCAACTCGTTCGAGTTGAACTGCTTCGGCGCCGACCATGTCTGATAGAAATTCCGGGCGCCTCCTTGCCTGAAAACCCAATTTTGAAACATTATCGGTATAGACAGAGAAATTGTATATCAGTTTTTCCTTTTTTCCAATTGGTGTATTCTGTTCTGTATGAAATTTCATTCAACGAAGCTTTGGGCAGCCGTTCTTCTTATTTTCCTCCTGGGATTGGCAAGGGGGGAGGAGCTTCTTCGCATCCACCAGCCGATCTCAAGTGAAGAGAGGGGATTTCTCAATGAAAAAGGTTACACGATCATCGGTAAAAAAGTTCTTTCCGTCGATTACAAGGACGGATATATCCAATTGTCCGGGAAGGTTCCTTTGGAAGACCAGGCGGGAGAGAAGTGTTTCGGATGCGAGAAACTGGTTCTTCCATATCAGTCCCTTCTATATCCGCTTACCTGTGAAGAAAATGAAGGGATGGCATCGATCTCTTACGGCCCCTATTCTTTCTCAATCTCACAGATCAACAGAAAGACGTTGAGCCTGTTAAAGGAGGCTGAAGAGTGGAAGGTGCACAAAGCAGAACAGATCAAGCCGTCAACTGTTGCAAAACACTATGGATGCCACTATCTGGTCCATACAACCCGTCCGGAAAATCTCATTGCTATCCTCTCTTCCGGAGAACTGAACCCCGGCCGGGGTAAATCAGGTCGGTTGAGAGGTGACCTTTACGGAAATGACCAATATGTTTTTTGTTCTCTCGTTCCGGGACAATTAAAGCGGGAAACGCTTCTCTCAATTACTGGGAACAGTTTGCCTATCCTTGTTTTTAGTGTCGATCCCACTCTTGACCTCCATCCCTGGCATGCGAATGCCGGTCATCCGCTTGGGACATTTTCTCAGATGAAAACAACCGATGGGAAACTGTATTATTCCGCTCACCACTCGGATCATTTACGTTTTGCAAAACTCCTATCACACCCTCAAATAAACAAACGCAACGAAGTTGTCTTTCATCGTTCAGTCCCGCTGAATACGTTGGTGATGATCGTTGTTAAAAAGGGCACGGCGCAGGAAATTTTCAACCGATTGCCTGATGAGAGCTATAAGGCGATGATCGTTGAGATTGAACCTATTGCATCAGAAGACTTTATATTTTCAAGCTCGGTGACACCTTACAGTCAAAACTCGCATGATAAAATACGGTTCGGATTAGGCTGTGAAGAGTTGGATCTAACTGAATTCAAGGCGCTTGTGAAAAATGAATATCCGCAATTAAAGGAGCTGATCGATCGCGGGCAGGAGCAGGAAGAGCTCAGCAAAAAGCAGTGGCTAAAGAACGTACTATTGAATTAATAACTACATATTTGCTATTCCTTCCTTGTGATGGCCAACACGATTGTTCTGAATTCTTTTTTATATTTGACCGCCTGGTATTTCCTGGTACATTCAGTCGCGGAAGGGTTCGCCTGGGAGGGAGAGCTGGTGGCGCTGATTGTCGTTGCCGTCCATTTGTACCGGACGGAATATCGGTTTTCAGAACTGACGTTGATTCTCTTTTCCATGTTGGCAGGTTTTGTGATCGAATCTGCTCTTGTTTATTGTGATATCGTCGCTTACGCAAGTCCCAACAAGGTGTTCCCGCACCTGGCGCCTCTCTGGTTGACGGGACTATACGCTGTTTTTACGACGACCATCAACTATAGCCTGGCCAGGTTCGGCGTCAGTTTTATGACCGCGGCGATTTTTGGGTTTGCCGGAAGTATCATCAGTTACTATGCGGGGTATCGTCTCGGAGCGGCAGAGTTCTTGATGACGAATGCCGGCTCGCTGCTAGTGATCGGGTCGGTTTGGTTTTTCTTCCTTCCTCTTCTTTATAAAGTGAACAAAGAAATCATTCATTTCAGGGAAAGTCATGTGCATTGAGCTATTTGAATTGTTTGGGGTCAGTTTCTTGGCAGTTATGCTGACGATGACCCTTTTATGGGGCTTGGGCTGCTACTACAAAAACGTCGGAATTGTCGATATCGGCTGGGCGGCGAGTTTTTTTCTGATCGCAGTCGCATGCCTGCTGTTTGGGGATGGAAACACATCCAAAAAAATCTTCATCGTCACTTTAGTGATGATCTGGTCGGGACGCTTGCTCTGGCACCTTTGGCAACGTTTCGACTTTAAGGTGGAAGACCCTCGCTATACCAAAATCATGAAGGGATTCGGAAGCGAGAATTATGAATTTAAAGTGTATTTGATGTTTATGTTTCAAGGGCTTCTTGTCCTGGTCCTGTCAACCCCTTTCATTCTTGTCAGCGGATACTCAGAGACCCCCTGGGAGTTTTATGAGGGGTTGGGGCTTGCTGTCTGGCTGATCGGCTTTTATGGAGAAACAGTTTCCGACAGGCAGATGGCCCGGTTTAAGCGCAATCCTGATAATAAAGGGAAAGTGTGCCGCGAGGGGTGGTGGAACTATTCGCGCCATCCCAATTATTTTTTCGAATGGGTAGTATGGATCGGATATTTTCTGATCGCACTTCCAACATGGGGTGGGATGTTTACGATCATCTCTCCATTCATCATCCTGATCCTTCTGACAAGGGTCTCCGGAATTCCCCCTGCTGAACGGCAGGCTCTCGAATCGAAAGGCGAACAGTACCGGGAGTATCAAAAAACGACCAGCGCGTTTGTGCCTTGGTTTCCAAAATAGGTGATTAAGAATGGAACGTATTCAAATGTATGGAGCGGACTGGTGTCCGGACTGCAAGCGTGCGAAAGCTTTTCTGGAAGACCATGGTGTAGACTATGAGTATATCAATATTGAAGTAGATGAAGAGCATGCGCGGACAGTTGAGAAGATCAACAATGGTAAACGGATCATTCCAACATTCCACATTCTAGGAAAGACATATACGAATACGGATAATCGCACACTTGCGCAGGTGTTGGGGATCAATCCGGATTTTCGGGTGGTCTTTTACGGCGCTGACTGGTGTCCGGACTGTAAAAGAGCGAAGGCCTTTTTAGACCAACAAGAGATCTTCTATCAATTTATCTCGATCGACGAACATGAATGGGCCGCACAGGAAGTTGAGAAGATCAACAATGGAAAACGTATCATTCCCACCTTGATCATCAACGGTAAGCCTCATACCAACCCGGATAATAAGGCGTTGATGGATGTGTTGAATCTTGAAGAAGAGAAAACGGACAAGGTTTTTGACTGTATCGTGATTGGTGCTGGAGCTTCAGGATTGACAACGGCTCTATACTTGCAGAGGGAAAAATTTTCGACGCTTGTTTTAGAAAAGCGCAATATCGGCGGAAATACCTATATTACGAAGAAAATTGAAAATTATCCCGGTTTCCAATCAGTGTCCGGACCTGAATTGATGGATAAAATGGCCGAACAGGTGCGTGCGGTGGGCGCAGAGATCAAACAGGGATATGAAGTAAAAAAGATTGAGCATGAAGGCGGTTTTTTTAAGCTAGAAACGGATTTAGGGGAATTTCGCGGAAAGACTCTTGTCGCGGCAGTGGGATCAACATACAGAACCTTGAATATCCCCGGCGAGCGGAAGCTCATTGGGGCAGGCGTCCACTTTTGTGCGACCTGCGACGGCCCTTTTTATAAGGGAAAAGATGTGATTGTTATCGGCGGGGGAAACAGCGCCGTGGAAGAGGGGATTTATCTGAGCGAGCTTTGTAAAACGGTGCATATCGTTAATCTTAAACCGGAATTTTCTGCGACAGGGGCAATTGTCACGAAATTAGAGGAAAGGGAAAACGTTGTTGTTTATCAGAACAAAACAAGCCTGGAGTTTCTTGCAGATGACCAAGGGAGCTTCTGCGGGCTAAAAATTAAAGACAACGAAAGCGGCGATGAAGAGGTTGTTCGAGCAGACGGCGCCTTTATATTCATCGGCCTGGTTCCAAATACCGCCTTTTTGAAGGATGTCGTCAAACTAGATGAAAAAGGTTTTATCGAAACCGCATGCGGAACGGTAGAAACGTCGATGCCGGGATTCTTTGCGGCAGGAGATGCAAGAAAAGGAGCGGTGGCGCAAGTTGCGGCAGCTACCGGTGAAGGGGTGATCGCAAGTTTTGGGGTGAAGGAATACTTGAGATCCAGATAGTGACCTTTATTTCATGATCATGTAAACTTTTCCATCTAAAATATTAAAGTTGATCGGTTTATGCAATCCATTCCACAGGCGTACCAAAGTACGGTTCTCAGTGCTGCTGTCCAATTTCAATCGCGTACAGGCAAATTTCCCAATCACCAAGCATTAAATCGTTTTATGATGCTGTTCAGAATGAGTATAGATGCCTTGAACAGCATGCAATCGTTTGCCACCGATCCCTATACGCTATCGAGGATCAGGAAGGTTGCTCAAACCGATGGTTCTGATATCTCCTATTCCGAGATCTACTACAAAACAGTTTTTCCACATTTAGGTCCGGAGCTATTCGCAGATCAGCTCAAGCCATACGAACGAGCTTTTTCATCGGTGGTCAATGAAGTGTTGAAAAGGCATTGGGACTTCAGCAGCCAGCTATTGGAAGTTGGTAGCGGAGGATGTCCGATATCGGAGGTTGTGAGGGGATTGAGCACAGCGTCTAAAAAGCTCATCGCTCTCTCCGATGTACGCTCCCGAGTCGTGACATATTTACACCAGAAATATCCTGATTACCTCTCTAAGCAGAGAGATCTGCTGAATTTATCACATGAGGAGACGGCAAATTCCCTTGGAGGGGTGGTGATGACCTCAGTGCTGGATACTCTGGACATTGACCAGATGAAAAAAGGGATGATAGAGATCTTTAAGTGTCTGCAGCCTGGGGGAGTATTGATCCATTTCGCACCAAGGTCATCGTTTCCTTCAGCGTCTATTTACAGCTATTCAAGTTCTGATGAAGTGGTATTTCCAATTGTCCATGATAAGAAAACGTGGAGCGGATTTACTGTCGTCAGGAAAACTGAATTATTGGATAAAATGAAAGCGCTTGATCCAATCCTGGATAAAGCGTTGATCGATTTGCTGGAAAGATATATCAAGATGCCGCCTGCAGATAGGGAAGAGTGGCTGACAACCTCAGCCGATACCCACAGCGTTTATTTGCTGGCTTGTATGCAGGAAGCGTTTTCACAATTGAATTGCTCTGGTGTGAAAACGATAAATTTTGACGAAGCCTTTAAAAAGCGTTTAGAAGATTGTGCTTTGTCTGTAGAAGGAGAAGTCGTCTTTCATGGGCATATTTCTAAGTCCTATATTGGTGAAAGAAAAAGGGATGTTCACGAAGAAAAGGATTATCACTGCTTTTCGCTGATCAATGGAGCAGCTTCTAGGGATTATTTAGGGGTGTTAGCTCCGGGAATGATCCAGGAGGTTCTTGACTGCCATGTTTTTGTGATCAGGAAACCTTATGTCTAAGGCTTAAGGCCAAATATCCCGCCCGGGCCTCCAGCATGACTCGTTGTCATCGTATCGGCAAGTGGAACGTCGCCTCTTTCCAGAGAATTTTTCCAGGCTACCGCCTTTTCCATAAATGGATACATGAAGGAAGCGATTTTTTCGCCATTTAGTTCCCGATAAGACAGTAAGCCGAAAAATATTAGATGGTTGCTTTGTTCGCTGTAGGCAAATGTTCCGGGTCTTGGCGTAGGGAGTCCGTTTGATTTCAATGCTTCCTTAAAAACATCTTCCCGATATCTTCCAGGAGGGACTTCCCCAAGGTCACAGACGATGAGAAGAAACTCGTCCCGTTCATACGGCTCGATCTGGACCTCAATTCCTGTATCGAAAGCAATGAGGCAGCTGTTATTTGCATCCGAGTGAAGATCGGGGATGTCCATCGCTTTTCCCATTTCTTGAAGCAGTGATTCAAAAAGATCTCCGACCATGATTATTCCTCCTCTTCTTCCTCATCTTCTTCCCAGTCTTCACCTTCCTCCTCTTCCTCTTCAAGCTCCTCAAGTTGATCTTCAAGGTCTTCGAGAGCTTCAATAATGGCAAAGAGAAGTTCATCGCGGTGTTGCAGGGAACGGTAGATCTGGCTCATCGCCATCTCTTTGATGGAATCTCTAAATTGGCTGAAGGCAATGATTTTTGCTAACAGCCAATCATCAATACCTAATCGTTTTGCCTGCGCAAGTACTTTATCTGAACTTGGATAACGCTCTCCGGCAAGGTTCATGAAGCATTTTGACATCAGTTCAAAATTGAGTTTTTTAGGCATGTCGAGACCAGATTTTTCAAACATTTTCTCCATGAGTCCCATACGTGTTTTAAAGAACCGATAGACTCCCAGAATAGCTTGTAGCGAACGGGTCTCAGTCATTAACCGGTGAAGTTCTCCCTTAGGGATAGAAGGTCCCTTTGATTTCATATCCGATCCTAGCGAGTGCAAGAGGAACTTGACAACTTTGTGCATCTCCTTAAAGGCATACTTCTCTGAAAGTTCCTGGAACATCGTATTGGAATCGCGGGGATTGCCGGTAATATCCCTGTACATATCCCGAAGGCTTGTCGGCGTGCCCAGTCCTTTGTCTGATGCCTGGCGCGCTTGTTTACTGATGTTCCTTCCGGCGGTAATTTCGCGCCCTTTGTTTTCATTGAGGTTCTCTTTCGCCTCTTCCACTTGTTGATGAAGCTCGCCCTCTGTCGTATCGAGAAGAAACTCCATTGCATCGTCTGCCAGAGTGGGGTCTGGGTAGAATTCGTCGAGGATCTCCTGGATGTCTTCGCTTTTTGAATCGGGCTTGATCCGTTCGCGAAGCAGTTTGAGCACTTTTGATTTGAGCTCTGGGTTTTTCCTTTCGTGTTCTTCTGCTTTTTTCGCGATCTGTTTGACAGGAAGAAGCTTTTTCTCCTTCTTCATCTTGGCCATTTTGGAGACCTTTGAGGAAATGTGCTTGAGCTTTTTTTTCTCCGTTTTTACTTTCGGACGAAAAACTGTTTGCGCATTTGACGCCTGTGCAGCTTTTGCTGAGGCTTTTTGCTCCTGTTTAACTTCTTCGGCTGTGTCTTTGCCGACCTCTTTCATTGCCTCCAGGGTCTGCCTCGATTGAGGTCCCTGGATGCCGCCGGCTCCTCCTCCAAACATGGGGTGCCCTCCAGTGTAGGTTTACTTACGACAGTTGTATCCTTCCCAATGGTTGTATGCGTATTTCCGGAACGATCTCCTGATAGGAGACGACCGATACGTCAGGAAATTCCATTTCGATCAGTTTGCGCACAAACCGTCGTACGTCAATTGCGGTCAACAATACCGGCTCTTGTCCCCCAGGGGGAGGTGGAGCGATTGTATTGCGTATTCCTTGCAGGATCAATTGAACGGAGTCCGGGTCCAATGCCAGATAGGATCCGGCGGAGGTCTGTTTGATCGCTCCACGCACCATATCTTCGATTTCAGGGTCTAAGATGTAGACCGACAATACGGACTGCCCTTGAGAAAATTTGTAGCTGATATAGCGTTTCAAAGAAGAGCGTACATACTCCGTTAATAAGACCGTGTCTTTTTCTGTTTGAGCCCACTCGCTGAGCGACTCAAGAATCGTTCGTAAATCTTTGACGGATATTTGTTCCTGGATCAACCGTTTGAAAATATCTGTCATTTTTTGCAGGGGGATCAGTCTGGTGACCTCTTTCACGAGATCAGGGAAGGATTTCTCCATAAACTCCAGCATCGATTTCGTTTCCTGTATGCCAACAAATTCGTTGGCGTAGTGTCTGAAAAAATAAGAGAGGTGCAAAATCATCACTTCCAGAGAGTCCCAGGATTTAATCCCGGCCTTGTCCAATATGGGTTTGTTCTTGTCCTCTACCCATAACGAAGGCATTCCTAATGAGTTTTTATATGCTGTAAAGGACAAGTTGTATCGATTGAGGTTTTCTTCTGATTCATTTGTCAGGACATGGCCCGCTAACACTTTTCCTCGTATGATCGGAACTTCGTTCAGATGGATCGAGTATTCATCCGGTTCAAGGATTGGGGAGTCGGTCCTGACGTGAACACCGGGAAATCTGACGCCGAGGTCTGCGTATAAAGCCTGCCGCATGCGTGGGATCATGACATCGATAAAGCTCTTTCCCCGTTGGGCTTTCTGTATCTTGGAACTTAGAGAATTCCCGCATTCTAAGATGACAGGAAGGGTCAGGGAGTAGGAATCGACGCCTCCTCCAGTGATTGCGCTATGTCCCTTGACTGCGGTTTCAACAGTGGAAGAATCCTCTTCTGCTGCAGATGAGATTCCCCCTTCCATGGCTCCGCCGCCGCCGCCACCGCCGCCACCTCCTCCCGAGGTGCGTTGGGCTTCATTTGACCAAAGAGCGTATCCCATGATTCCAAAAGTCAGCGCCAGGATCAAAAATGGCGCCTTAGGGAATCCAGGAAGAACGGCAAGTCCCATACAAAAACCTGCGGCAATCATGAGGGCTTTTGGCTGTTTTAACAACTGGCCGGAAATTTCTCTACCAAGGTTGGCATCTTTTTCACTGCTGACACGGGTCGTGACAATACCAGCGGTGATCGAGATTAGAAGAGCGGGGATCTGCGATACAAGACCGTCACCGATCGACAGGATCGCATACGTAGAGATCGCATCAGCCGCAGTCATATTGTTGACCGCCATACCAATGGTCATTCCGCCGATCACGTTAATCAGCGTGATGACAATACCTGCGATGGCATCTCCTTTAACGAACTTCATGGCTCCGTCCATCGCTCCGTATAATTGCGACTCTTTTTGAATCGCGAGCCGTTTAGAACGCGCTTCGTTGGAATCTAAGATTCCTGCCCTCATGTCCGCGTCGATACTCATCTGTTTACCCGGCATCGCGTCCAATGTAAAACGGGCAGCGACCTCAGCGACCCGTTCGGCACCTTTGGTGATAACAATGAAGTTGACCAATGTGATAATGATAAAGATAATTCCACCGACTACGAAGTTACCTCCGACGACGAAATTACCAAATGAGAAAATGATTTCCCCGGCGTTCGCATTCAAGAGGATCTGCCTTGTCGAGGCGATGTTGGTACCCAGCCGGTAAAGAGTGGTGATCAATAGCAGAGAGGGGAATATCGACAGGTGGACGGCGCTAGGGATGTACAAGGAGACCATGAGGAGGACAACCGATGCTGACAGGTTGATCGCGATCAGGTAGTCGATCACCCCAGGGCCGATCGGCAGAATGATCATCCCCAAAATACAGACGATGAGCAAAGCAAGGGCGATGTCGCTTCCTTTCGAGATATTGGACAGGGATTTCTCGCCGCCTAATCTTTGCGTGATGCCGTCAAGAATGTTGGTAATAAAACTCATACGGTTCCTCTCCTTAGCATACCCGAAAGTGCCGAGCATGGTACGTCAAACGAATACTAATTGCACTTGCAAAAACTATACCAGTTGGTATTGTATTCGTTCGATCAAAAATCAATTTTTTTTGCATCTGGTACTTCAGCAATTCCGGATGAAACTTTTCCCGCGTCGAAATCGGCATCCAGATCAAACTCATCCTCTAAAGAGTTGATCCAGCGCAGAATCTCCGCCATTGCTTCATAGGTATCTTCCGGGATATACTCAAAAATCTCCCCTTCCAACCATAATTTATGCGCAAGATCAATGTTGCGCACAATCGGTATTTCGCCCTTATTTGCGTAGTGGACGATCCTTTCCGCCAGAATCCCTTCACCCATCACGAGAATGTAGGGGGCGGCATCTATCTCTTTATTGTATCCGATGGCGATGGCAAGCTGAACCGGATTGGTGACGATCGCAGCGGCTTTCTGTACGGCTGCCGCCGGCCCGTCCGAATAGGCGATCTCTTGCTGCGTCTGCTTTCGCTTGCTCTTGATCTGCGGGTCACCTTCAGTATTTTTGTATTCCTGCTTGACCTCGAACTTCTCCATCATCATTTCTTTTCCAAAGTTGTACTTCTGGTAGGCAAAGTCCAAAACTGCAACTATGAGAAAGAAAATTCCCACTTTTATCACCACTTCCATCATAAAAGCCTTAAAAAGCAGAAGCGAAGATTCTATTGGCATTGTCGCTGCCTGGGTAAGAACCGGAAGGCTTTTATACATCACTCCGTAGATCAGCCATGCGGCAACTCCAATTTTTAAACAGGATTTGACCAGTTCGACCAGGGTCTTCAATTTGAATTTAGACTTCAGGTTCTGAACGGGATCGAATTTTTTTATGTCGAATTTGAACACTTCAGTAGCCCAGACAGGTCCCACAGACAAGAAATTGACAACAAGGCCCATTAAAGCCACCATTGCCATAATAGGGATGACCGTCGTGAATATTGTCAGAAGCCCTTCTCTGAACATTGCGGGGATCACGATGCTTACATCATTGTGAGAGACCAGCTTAAATGCGGATTCGATGAAACCTCCCACTTTTTTAAACATATAGCCGCTCAGATAGATGATCAGAGCAATTGATGTTACAAAAGTGAATGCGGAAGGAAAATCCTGAGATTTTGCCACCTGCCCTTTTTTCTTCGCGTCTCGCAACTTTTTAGGTGTGGCTTTTTCGGTTTTTTCTCCCATTGCCGTGCCTCGTCTTTAAACTACAGGGGATAGTTAGATTATATCTCATCGTGTAAAATTACACAAAGAGCAGCCATGTAGTCCTATATTTATAGTATAACTATTTTTTTAATAGCTTGTCAAGTAATTAGTTAAATAATAATTATATATAAAAAGTTGTGGAATAATCTAAGTTAGTTGATAATATCGGCTTGTATACTCAAAAAATATGTAGCTTAACTTTAAGGAAACTTTATATATGTCAGGCTTGTCTTGCGGAATTGTTGGACTTCCAAATGTGGGTAAATCCTCTCTTTTCAACGCTTTAACAGCCAATGAGGCTCCCTCTTCCAATTTTCCATTCTGTACGATCGATCCCAATGTCGGGAATGTCGAGGTTTTGGACACACGTCTGAATGAACTGTCTGAAATCAGCAATAGCAAAAAAATCATCCATGCGGCAATGCTGTTTGTCGATATCGCGGGGTTGGTCGAAGGGGCGTCCAAAGGTGAAGGACTGGGAAACAAGTTTTTGGCGAATATACGCGAGACTGATGCGATTCTGCATGTCGTCAGATGCTTTGAGGACTCAAACATTACCCATGTTTCGGGCGACATTGACCCGGTCCGCGATATAGAGGTGATCAACTTAGAGCTGATCCTTGCCGACCTCCAGTCTGTAGAAAGCATGATCCCAAAAGTGGAGAAAAAGGCGAAAGGGGACCGAAAGTTATTGGAGACTGTCGCTGTCCTGAAGCGTGTGCTCGATCATCTGAATCAAAATCAGCCAGTGAGAACTCTTGAGCTTAATGATAAAGAAAAAGAGCTCTTAAAGCCCTACCCCTTCCTCACCGAAAAGCAGGTGCTTTACGTTGCCAATGTTGCTGAAGACGCCCTTCCATCAATGGAAAATGCCTATGTCCAAAAGGTCAGGGAATACGCAGAAGCCGAAGGGAGTTATGTTGTTACCATATGCGCTAAAATTGAAGAGGAGATCGCCCAGCTGTCAAGCGAGGAGCAGAAAGAGTTCATTGAAAGCGTGGGGCTGAGCGAGTCCGGACTTCAGAGGCTGGTGAAGGCTTCGTTTGAAATGTTGGGCCTTATTACATTTATCACTACCGGAGAAATCGAGACGCGCGCCTGGACAATTCCCAAAGGATTTACCGCGCAGGAAGCTGCGGGAAAAATCCATACGGACATTATGAAAGGATTTATCCGTGCCGAGGTTGTTTCATTCGAAGACATGATCGCTTACAAGGGAAGAGTAGGTGCCAGGGAAAAGGGGAAGGCAAGATCCGAAGGCAAGGAATACATTGTAAAAGATGGGGACGTAATTCTCTTTTTACATAATTGAGAATCAATGTACCCTTTAGAAAGTGTTTACAAAATCAAAAATGAATTTTGTAGGCGCCCTTTAATAAGAGGAGTAAATTATGGATTGGCGAGACATTGGTACTGAAACAATCAAATATGCGGTGACGGGGTTTGCCGGGTTTGGCTTTGGTGCGTTGATCGGAAGCGTAAATGAGGGGTCTCCTTACGTGTCTGGAGGAATTCTAGGCGTAGCCTTTGTTGCGTCAAGAGCCTTAAGTCAGTTTATACGCAAGTTTGCTATAGATAGAGACATGCATTTATCGAATTATCATATCACCAAGCATATCGCCGGTACGTTGTTGAAGCTTGCGACTGCAGCTGCATTTTTTGCTTTTGGAATCTTGAATACAACAGGGCTGTTGGTCATGGGAGGGGTATCCCTTGCTTTTTGCGCAGTTGAAATTGGAATCGGGCTTTACATTAAATATTCCGAAAGTGATGAGCTGATGGGAGATATTGTTTTAGATAAGAAGTCCCCTTGGCATCTCGGGCACGCCTATAGTTAAACCTGTGATTGTGTCCTAATCCGGTCCATGGTAAATATAGGGTATGAAACTGCCTTCTTTACTGCCAGAGGATTTGGAATATACAGGCAGGGCAAAGACCGCCCGCGCCTTGTATGAAATGTTGCAAAAAGATTACGTGGAGTATTCCCGATTTTTTGTCGCAGCGCTTGAAGATGAAACATGGTGCGCTGAGCATAGCGCATTTATGAAACTCTCACTCCAATGGTTCACGACACAATTCTTCAGGGATCGATTGCAAGTCGATTTAGCGCATCAAGTTGGACAAGCGATGCGCAAGCATCATCATCTTGTCGATCGCTGGCTTCCTCTAAATCTCCATGTACGCATTGGTGATGAATCTTTTCCGATCAACAGTCTCCTTTGGGCGACCAGCAGTGAGTGGATGCGGCAAAAAATCCGCAATGACTGTCGCGACCAACAATCAAAAAGCCTTTCATTTGATGATCTTTCTGCGAAAATTTTTTCCTATATTGAAGAGTATATGCATCGGGGTGAAATAAAAAACCTAGCGGCTAAAAACCAGGAAGAAATCATTGAAATCCTTAAAATTGCCGCGACATGGCACCTGGAAGAACTCACAGAAGAATCTCAAAAAGGGCTAGTTAAATATATCGATGAATTTAATGTGGTCGATTGGTTGATCAAATCCCATGAAAATCATTGGGCAGTCTTAAGAACTGCAGCGATCAACTACGTCAATCATCGGGAGATCGGGATACGGATTGAGGACCTCTCTATTGAAGAGCTTTCCTTCGAATTCCTGGACTTTCGAAAGCCGGCGCTTGATTTTTTCGAAAATGTGCGGCATATGATCACCAAGCTTATCTGCAGGCATCGGTTAACTGAAAAACCGGTGTTTAGCGAGGTAGTGAACCGCTGTCCCGAATTACAGACATTAAGTGTCTCAGAATCGGAAAACTTTACAGACCGCCTTCTTGATCTTCCTGAGCATTTAACAGGGATTGACTTATCAAAATGTCAATGGCTGAACCATCAGAATTTGCGTGAAATTTTGAACAGCAACCACAGGATTACAGAACTTTCGCTGGCTTCGAACGTACAATTGAACTACACAGCTTGGGGGCTTCTCAAGCTTGCAAAAGGGCTCATTAAGCTCGATATTTCATCTTGCCATCAAATCGCTGACCAGGACCTGAAAGTCATTTTACAGGCTTCCAGGGGATTGACCCACTTAAATTTGAAGAAGTGCTCAAAATTGTCCGATTTATCGTTTTTTGAAATCCCCAAGTATGCGACTCAATTGGTAGAGCTTGATCTTTCAGATTGCCGAGTTTACGATGCAGCTTTGATCGAGATTTTGACAAAGTGTCAAAAGATCAGGTCCCTCGCACTCAGGAAATGTCGTTCCCTCTCTGACCGCGCTGTTTTGGAGGCGGTGAGAAGCGCTTCTAGTTTAAAGGAAATAGATCTTACCGGTTGTGAGTTATCGAAAAAGGCAATCGAATCAATCCAAAGCGCTCGTCCCTATCTGAATGTTTATTCAGCTTGAGAATGAGAGGTGCGTCTATTGGTGCTTTTTCGTTGATCCATGTTAGCTAATTGTTCCATTGGGGGCCTCTTCGGCTTTCTCACTTTTACACGTCTGGTTCTGGATCTTTTGTGAGGACTTTGCACAAAACCTGAAAGTTGTTCAGCGATCGCTTTTCGTTTTGGGTCTGTACTCATCCCCATTCGGAGCTTGATCAGATGCCCCCAGGTTTTCGGAGTAATATTCCATTCCGCAAGAACTTCAGGTCTGTGCCACTGATGCCATGACTTAATCCATTGCTGTCTTATGCGTGGAGGAATCTTCCGATTGTAAAATGTCAAATGGCGAAGGGCCTCATACTCTTCCTGTGCTGGTTCATGCTTACCGTGCAATCTAAGCGAAGCTTGAAAGTCGCTATCTTCTCTTGCAGCACTCCGGGCTGCTGAGGTTCGTCTTGTATCGAAGGCGACCCATTTTTTTGATGGAGATTCTCCCCTTGAAGGAGACATGATAACAGTACGTATTGCATGTTCTGGGATAAATCCATCTGACAGCATACGATCTTTTAATTCGTCCAGTGGGATACCATCTCCAGTCTCAGTACTCATAGAAGATTGCGCGTAGCGCAATTGTTGCAGCTTATCTGCAGAAACACTGATGAGGCCTCTAGTAGGTGGTGTAGCTGGAGTAGCTTTGGGCTGTTGACGTGGGGGTGTTTGAGGCGTTGCTTTCTGCTGAAAAACAACATCTGCTTTTACTTCGGAAGTTTCATCTATTTCTACCGAAGGGTTTTGTTCCTGTGCAACAATAAGAGAAGATTGTTCCGGATTCAGTAAGCTGGGAGGAGGAAGCGACGGTGTTTGTGGGGCAATTAATGCTTGATAAGACATAAATGGTATTTGGTTATGTTTGAAAGGGTATTTATTATATTGTCTGTTTGGATACTTTGCAAGCAGGTTATCTACTTTTAAAATAAAGGTTTGCTTGGTTGATGTCTGATCTTATCTGTTCCTGAAGTGCATTGACGGAGGGGAAATGGACTTCGTTGCGCAGAAATTTAAGTGGAAAGAGTTCGACAGATTTTCCATGTAAATCAGATACATGGTCGAAGAGGAATACTTCAAAAGTAGGGGACTGAGAGTTTTTCAAAGTGGGGGCAATTCCTAAATTTGCGACTCCTGGAAACATCTTTTGATCAAACTTAAGATAGACTGCGTAAACCCCCAAAGGTGGAAGGCATAAATTCGCAACATCAATATTTGCCGTTGGATAGCCCAGCTTCCTGCCGATCTGCTTTCCTTTGATCACTGTTGATAAAATGGAATAGGGCCTTCCAAGGAGATTTTCAACCTCGTTAAAATTTCCGTCGATGATTGCTAAACGGATATTGCTGCTTGAAACAGTTCTCCCATGAATTTCCACTTTTTCGAGATATTCAGTGGAGAAGCCTTCACTTGATGACAATTGCTTAATTGTTTCGCGGTCACCGCTGCGGTTTTTACCGAACCTGGCATCATAACCCAATATCAGGTGTTTGAAAGGGACAGATTTGCGTAGAGAGAGGATAAACTCTTCGGCGGTTTGCTGAGAGAACTCAAGCGTGAAAGGGATCTGGATCAAATAGTCGACTTCAAGCTGTTCCAATAGAGCGATTTTATGCAATGGGGTGCAGATAGGGAGAACAGGGGATTTTCCTGGCAGGATCTCGGACGGATGGTTACTGAATGTTAAAACAACGCTTCGACCGTGAATGGACCTTGCCTGAGAAACGGTTTGATGGATAACGCGTTGATGACCGGGATGAATGCCATCGAAATTCCCGATTGTCATGACCAGAGGTACGTCCGGCCTCTTAAATTCTTCGATACGATTATAATGTTCCATGAAGGCTATGGTAAACTATTTACAGTTATTGACCATCTTGGAGCATAGTTCGTTTAAATTTAAATTGGAAGCTTCCAATCTTTGACCGTCTAAACAATTGGCAAGCGTGAAAAATCCGCTTCTGGTCCGTGTCAATGAAGAGAGGTGTGCACCGCAACCCAGCATTTGTCCAAGGTCATGTGCGATTGATCGGATATAAGTACCCTTGCTGCAAGTCACCTGAATATCAAGGTAGGGATAGTCATAAGCGATCAGGTCTGTGCGGACCTGCAGCTTGACAGGAGCTCTTTCGATCACTTCTCCTTGTCTGGCAAGCTGATAGAGCTTTTTTCCGTTGATCTTTTTGGCTGAATACATCGGTGGAACCTGTTCGATTTCACCTTGGAAATGCTTCAGCGCATCTTGGATCTCTTCTAGTGAAGGCTTTGACAGACTAGAGCTGACTTCTGTGCCATCGGAGTCGTATGTATCAGTAACGATACCTAAATAGACCCTTCCGAAGTACTCTTTTTCCTGCCCCATTAATTTGTCGGAGAGCTTAGTGTAGTTTCTGCCAATCAGCATCACCATTACACCAGTGGCAAAAGGGTCAAGTGTGCCTGCGTGTCCGATTTTTTTTACGCCTAGCAACTTTCTTAATTTGCGGACCAATGTAAAGGCTGTAATGCCAGAGGGTTTGTTAATTGGCAAAATGCCTTCAGGAGAGGGGATCATCTGTTTGTTCAGGATGGGTTCTTGAGTCTTTTTCTTCATGGATTTCATGTAATAATTCTTCGATACGCATCACTTTATCTACAGTGTCATCGATGATAAATCTAAGAGAGGGGAAAAATCTCATGACAACTTTTTTTGAAGCGGTAACTCCGATAAATCCGGATGCTTTCGTCAAGGCTTTGAGGGTCGTTTCCTTAGTTTCCTCATCGCCTATAACGCTGATATAGACTTTCGCGTGCCGGAGATCCTTGGAGATATCCACTCGAGTGACTGAGACAAACTCCCCAACTTCAGGATTATCTACGTCTTTACGGATAACTTCTGTAATGACTTCTTTCAATAATGAGTTTAAGCGGTCGATACGTTGTTTTGTCATAGCTCCTGAGATCTGTACGTAATTTCGTAGGCTTCAAGAATGTCGCCTTCTTCGATATCATTGTTATTGTTGAGAACGATACCGCATTCGACACCTTTCTGAACCTCTCTGACATCATCCTGAACGCGTTTGATGGAGTTGATCCCGCCTTTCCAAATGACCTCGCCATTGCGAACGACCCGCATATGATGGTTTCGATGGATAGTGCCTTCCGTTACCAAACAACCGGCAATTTTACCTAGCTGTGAAGCTTTGAAGACAGTGCGGATTTCCGCTTTTCCTCTTTCGATTTCCTCGGCAACTTTGTCCAGGAGTCCAGCCATCAGCCCTTTGATCTCATCGACGGCATGATAGATGATATCATGGAGGATGATATGGACACCGTGTTGTTTCATCAATGGTTCCGCATGGCTTTCAACTTGCGTGTGGAAACCGAGGATGATCGCGTGGGATGCAGCTGCTAAAAGGACATCCGACTCTGAAATCTCGCCAACGCCTGCCGCGATAATGTCGATCTCTGCTTTATCAGATTCGATTTTCAGGAGTGCAGTCTTTAGCGCTTCCATAGAACCTTGGACATCTGCGCGCAGGATAACCTTTAGTATTTTCTTGGAGTCCTCTGAAGCATCCTGGAAGAGGTTTTCCAGTGAAGCGGCTTTGGTTTGTTGTAAATACTTTTGCCGTTTGTCGTGCTGTCTGACTTCAGCAATTTCCCTTGCTTCTTTCTCGTCCTGGACGACAATAAATTCATCTCCTGCTTCAGGAATGCCCGAGAGACCTGTAATTTCTACTGGAGTTGAAGGGGTAGCGGTTTCAAGTTCCTTGCCAAACTCATCCCTCATTGTTTTTACTCGCCCATAGTTTTCACCGAAGACAATAGCATCTCCTAACTTCAGGGTTCCGTTTTGAACAAGGATGGTAGCGCAGGCTCCCATTCCTTTATGAAGTTCCGATTCAATAACGCTGCCGCGAGCCCTTTCTTTTGGATTCGCTTTCAGTTCCATCACTTCTGCTTGGAGAGCTAACATTTCAAGTAGGCTGCTGATCCCTTCGCCATTGACTGCCGAACAGTTGACGGTGATTGTTGAGCCGCCCCATGATTCCGGCAGGAGTTCATGTTCTGCAAGTTGCCGATAGACTTTTTCCTGGTCGAAGTTTGGCTTATCGCACTTGTTGATCGCGACAACGATGCTGACCCCGGCTGCGCGGGCATGATTGATCGCTTCTTCAGTTTGAGCGCGCATCCCTTCATCGCCAGCGATGACGAGCACGACGATGTCTGTAACATCAGCACCGCGGGCCCTCATTGCAGAAAAGGCTTCGTGACCAGGAGTGTCTAAGATAGCGATCGGTCCTACCTTGGTCTGACACAGGAACGCACCTACATGCTGTGTAATGGCTCCGGCTTCGCCTGTTGCAATATTAGAGTTGCGGATATAGTCGATGATGCTGGTTTTCCCGTGGTCAACATGTCCCATGAAGGTCACTACAGGGGCTCGTTGCTCCAAATCTTCTGGATTAGCTCCGGCGATCTCTTCTCTGATCGATTTATCTGTGATGCGGATCCGTTCTTCTTCGGAAGTGTCAATGCTTATTGTGCAGTCAAACTCTTCGCCGAGAAGTTGAACGGTTGTCTCATCATCGAGAGCGTCGTTAATTGTGACAGCGACTCCTTGAAGAAAAAGCTTCTGGATCAGCTGAGAGGCTTTTAGCTTCATTTCCTGAGCCAGATCCTTAATCGTGATGGGGAGTCGGATTTTAAGCTCGGAGGGACGGATTGTCGTATCTTCCATTTGTGATGAATGGTGCTTATGACTTCGCTTTTTTCTCCATCGGCTGTCTTCATCACCAGAGCGCAGACCTTGACGGTCCCTGGCATCAAATCTGCCAGGCTGGTGCCTTCTTGCAGGCTTGACATCCTTGAATTCTCTGAATTTAGACGACTTGGAAGGACCCTTCTTTGGTGAACCGCTCTTGGAGTCTTGAGACTCGCCTGGCTGAGGGGCTGGGCCTTTCACAGGTTTTTTTTCAGCAGGTTTCTTTGGTGGAAGTTTAGGCGGCAGAAGGTCGTTGATATGTCTACCTGTTGGACCTAATTGTTCCGCTTTTTTAGGTGGTGGAGGAGGCGGTTGTTTGTCAGCAACTTTTTCAGGCTTGCTCTCGGCAACTTCTTCGGCTGGCTGTTTTGAAGAAGATTCCTCGGAGGGGGCCGCAGGGACTTCCTCGGCTTTGATCTCTTCAGCAGGCTTTTCTACAGGTTTTTCTACTTCGGGTTCTTTTTCCGCTTCTTCCTGTGCAGCTGCAGGCTCTTCTTTAGCTTCAACCTCTGCTTGAGGTTTCACCTCTTCTTTAGCGGGTTCGGCGAAAACAGATTTAGACCGGGCTTTGCGACGAGGCATCTCGTCATCAGGAAGATCTTCCTCAGTTTCAGCTTTTGGTTTCTCGGAAGCTTTTTGTTTTTGAGTTTCTTTTTTCTTTGCGGCAGGAGACTTCGCTTTTTTAAGTTCTTCTTCCTCTTCTGCGCTATCTGCCTTTTTGGCAGCTAGTTTCTCTTTAACTTTTCCGAGATTGATCGCCTGAGCAATCTGAGTGTTTTTAATATTTATTTTGAGATCTTTTTTTGCCAAGCCTTAAAGCCTTTGTTTTCTTACTTGTTCTAAAATGTGATCTGCCATCTCGATGCTGATTCCAGCGACGGTCGACAGTTGCTCCGGAGAAGCCAATAGTAATGTGCGAGGTGTGTTAAACCCCTCTGCAATCAGGTGTTCAAATACAAGCTTGTTCACCCCTTCAATTCCTGTAAGAGGACTGTCAAGGTTCGGATCATCCGATTCTGCAAGCTCAGTACGTTGGATAGCCATCGTACGATTGTAATCTGTCATCCGCTGGACTTCGAGATCATAACCGATCAAACGACTGTTCAAACGGGCATTCATCCCTTTCTTACCAATCACAGCAGCGTAATCATCGTCATCGACGACAATTGATATTACTCCATCATCTTCACTGACGCTGATTTTTCTGATCTCTATCGGCGAAAGGGCGTTTTGCAGAAGTTCCACAGGATCTTCAGAGTAGGGGATAATATCGATTTTTTCGTTATTGAGTTCTCGTACGACATTTTTTACGCGGTTTCCACGCATGCCGACGCAAGCCCCTACGGGATCTACTTTTTGGTCTGTAGCGCGAACCGTAAATTTTGTGCGGTAGCCTGCTTCCCTCTCAATTTTGTCTATGACAACGACCCCTTCTACAATCTCAGGAACTTCCTGAATCATGAGTTGTTTCACAAACTCCGGGCTGCTTCGTGACAGGATCACTTCCGCACCACCGATATCAGTATCGTTAACTTCCATCAGGAGAGCTAATACCCGATCACCGATTTTATATTTTTCAGTTTTCGGATATTGTCGCATCGGCATCAGAGCTTCAACTTTACCTAGATCGACGATCAGGTTCGCCCCCTTTACAAAGCGCTTAACGGTACCTGAGACAATTTCATTGACGCGATGTCGATACTCTTCATAGATGACATCC
The DNA here is from genome assembly GCA_964635295.1 of uncultured bacterium. Classification (GTDB taxonomy): domain Bacteria; phylum Chlamydiota; class Chlamydiia; order Chlamydiales; family Waddliaceae; genus Waddlia. The sequence continues at coordinate 15,888 of CAZWOB010000010.1, read as the reverse complement.
CTTTCAGCGCTGCGCAACTTCTGCGTGATGATCTGTCTTGCTTTTTGTGCTGCGATCCTTCCAAAATCTTTCGGGGTCGCCAACACATCGATAAATTGACCAATTTCGCATTCGGGGTCGATCTCGCGAGCTTCTTCCAAGAGGATTTCCTGTGCAGGAACTTCAACTTCGTCGACGATCTCTTTCTCACTGAATACGTTGATATTGCCGTTCTTGGGATCAATTTGAACGGTGACATTCGAAGCGCCGCTAATGCTTTTACGTGCTGCAGCCTGAAGCGATTCTTCAATTGCGCGTATAACGATATCCCTTTGAATTCCTTTTTCTTTTTCCAGGTACTCAAATATGGCAACTAAATCTTTATTCATGTGTTATGCCTTGTGCTATTATTGGTCAAATTACCGTAGTGTTTTCCCTAATACCGCCGATTAATCTTCAGAAGCTGATTCTGAGTGTGCTGGCTCATCTGCTTCATTGCTTACAATCACGTCATCCTTGTTATTCTGTGTTTCATCAAACACATGTTCTTTGATTGAAAGCGAGATTTTTTTATGTTCAGGGTCCAACTTGATCACTTTTGCAGTGACATCTGAACCAACGTTGACCACATCTTCCACTTTACCGAAAGCTTCATCGGAAAGTTCTGTTACGTGGATCAGCCCCTCAAGGCCGTTATTAAGCTCTACAAATGCTCCATATGCCGTAATCTTGGAAACCGTTCCCTTGACCAGGCTGTCGATAGGCATTGTCTTTTCGATATCTTCCCATGGATTCGAGCCTAATTGCTTTACCCCAAGAGTGATTTTTTTGCTTTCTTTGTCTACGGAGAGGATGATCGCATCGACCATGTCGCCCTTTTTCAGAATCTCTGAAGGGTGGGAGACCTTCTTTATCCAGCTTAAGTCAGAAATGTGGATCAGACCTTCAACACCAGGTTCAAGCTCTACAAACGCTCCATAGTTGGTCAAGCTCTTGACTTCTACTTTTACGTTTTTGTCGACAGGGTACTTATCTTCCACTTCATCCCATGGATTACGTTCAGTCTGCTTGATTCCCAAGGAAATTTTTCCTTCATCTTTTTGTACAGAAAGAACGATCGCTTCAACTTCATCGCCTTTATTGACCACCTCGCTAGGATCTGTGACATTTTTTACCCATGACATTTCAGAAACGTGGATAAGGCCTTCGATGCCGTCCTCGATTTCAATAAACGCGCCATAAGAAAGAAGATTGACAATCTTACCGGTTACTCTTGTTCCAGGAGGATAGCGTTGCTCGATTTCATCCCAAGGGTTTGACTCTTTTTGTTTCAGTCCGAGAGCGACACGTCCTTTTTCTCTGTCTACGGAAAGGATCATCACTTCGAGCTTGTCGCCGATCTTCACCATCTCGGAAGGATGGCGGATGCGCTTCCATGTCATATCGGTAATATGCAGAAGTCCGTCGATACCATCCAGGTCAAGGAAGACACCGAAATCGGTGATATTTTTGACTACCCCTTCACGAATGTCGCCTTCGTTGATTGTCGCAAGAAGTTCAGCTTTCTTAGAAATTCTTTCGGCTTCAAGCAGTTCTCTTCTAGATACAACGACATTTTTGCGATCAATATTGATCTTGAGGATTTTAAATTCGTAAGTGTGTCCGATGTACTCGTCGAGGTTCTTGATCCTTTTGTTGTCGAGCTGGGAGCCGGGAAGGAAGGCTTCCATCCCGATATCGACCATGAGTCCGCCTTTCACTTTGCGGATCACTTTCCCTTTGACGATCGAACCTTCTTCACAGTGTTCGAGAATGAATTCCCACTTACGCAGTTTTTCCGCTTTTTCTCTTGAAAGAATGATTTGTCCGCTGGAGTCTTCCGCTTCGTCTAGAAGCACTTCGATTTCATTATCGAGAATGATCTGGGAAGGATCGGAAAATTCTTCCATGGGAACAAGCCCTTCAGACTTTAATCCGACATCCACAACGACGAAATCTTTTGAGATCTCTACAATTTTTCCTTTTAAAATCGCACCCGGCTTCATTGAATGTGAATCATCATCGGTGCTACCGTCAGAGGATTGAATGAGTTGTTGGAATGTTTTCGCATCTTCTTCTTGAAATTGCACATCATCCAGGATGTTTGCATCATCCCAGCTGTGTTCTGGATTGTTAGACATTTAGGGTTTACTCCTGATTTTTTAACTGATAGGAACAAGTGTAGCAAACGATTAAGAAAAAAAGCAATAGATATTAGATAGTGTCATCGTGAGATTGACATCGGAGCTTACAGCATCTTTTTCCTTGGCCGGGCCCTTTTCAGACTCACCAACTGCTACCAGTTTACCTCTTCTTCCAAAAGGCTCTCCCAAGTAAAAATCCACCATAATCTCCACTATTCATCTCATGACGACACTATTTTGAAAGTTATGAACCGCGCCAGGAATGTTAAATCCGAAGGTTCAGACCGGATATCCCTTACCTTTCCGAGTAGATCGCTTGCGATGTGGTTGTTTCACTGATAGAGACCAGATCTAGACCGGGAAGTTTGTTTTTTAACTTTCGGTAGACCCAGCGTGCGATGAATTCTGAAGTGGGGGAGTCAGTGTCCAACGTGTCATTCAGCCATTTGTGATCAAGGTATGTTTCGATCAACGGATTGACGACATCGGAAATTTGATGAAAATCGACAACCATGTTCTTTTTTGGCCCTTCCTCTACTAATTCATCGCTAATAATATGAATTTCAAGAGTATAGGAATGTCCGTGCGGTTCGCTGCATGCTCCATCGTGGTGCATGAGCTGATGCCCCGCTTCAAATCGAAATGTTTTTACGAGTTTAAACATAAGTTGTTTTTTTTGCGGTTATCGTTAGATAATATGCCATATCGTTAGATATATTTCCAATAAAGAGTCTGAGTATGCGCACGTTAATTATGAAATTCGGTGGAGCATCGGTGGCAACGCCATTGCACTTCTCAAGGATAGCCGATATTGTTCTTCAAAGAAAGAAGGACTATGAGAGAATCGTCACTGTCGTTTCTGCAATGGGGAATACAACCGACCAACTGATTTCACTGGCTAAACAGGTCAATCCCAATCCTCCTCGAAGAGAATATGATATGCTTGTTACTGTTGGTGAAAGGATCAGTATTTCACTATTGGCGATGGCTCTTTCCTTGAAAAACCAGGAGGCGGTCAGTTTTACCGGCAGCCAGTCCGGGATCATTACGACAAATGACCATACAGAGGCCAGGATCATTGATGTACGTCCTTTCAGGCTGCAGCAGTGCCTTGAAAACGGTCAAGTGGTGATTGTCGCCGGGTTCCAGGGAGTCAGTTTAAATAAGGAGATTACCACTTTGGGAAGGGGAGGGTCTGACACGACTGCTGTGGCCCTCGGTGTTGCACTCGAGGCCGAATGTGTCGAATTCTACAAGGATGTGTCCGGGATTTATGAAAAGGATCCAAAGGAGCATCCCGGTTGCCGATCTTATCCCAGCCTGACTTTCGATGAAGCAAGAGAGATTGTTGAACAAGGGGCAAAAGTGTTGTCTGCCCGCTGTATCGATTTGGCCCAGAAAAATGGGCTTCCGCTCTGGGTTCGTTCATTCTTGAGCGACTCTGAAGAAATGGGGACGCGCATTTGCGACCATCAGCAATCAAATCGAGCAGAGCCGATTTACGAATGCTCTACAGTAGTTTCGAATCCACAATAATTTGAAGACAACATCTTAAAATAAAAAATATCAAAATAGCTGTTTGCATTATCAAACTTGTCAGAATATAAGACAAACTGGCACAATGGCAAAATAATAAGTTGTAAAAATATTTCAAATTTCTTTTTGAAAGAGTCGCATTGGTCATGAACAAAGAGTGGGAATTCCCTCGGATCAGCACTGAGCTGGATATTGAGACGGATAATCGGAACCACCATCACTATTCCCAAATTGTTTCCAATACTTTGCGGCAAATACTCCCCGCGGAGTTCATTCAGTCATATCGCGATCATCCATTAGAAAAGGAGGAGCTGCAAGAGCATTTTCAATCGCTCCTTCCTTTTACAGATTGGAAGCCTGAGGAATCTGCACCGTCAAATATGTCCTTTTATCTAATCAGCAGATATCGGCCTAATGCTTTTAAATTCTTTTTTGAAATGATCAGCCGTTGGTTGATTCCGGGGAAAAGGTTGAATGTCCTCTCGATGTTTGCAAGTGATTTCTGCATTCCTGAATTTGGCGGACAGGTCTATACAATGTGCGAATTTGTCATTCGTATTGAAAATTTGGAAGAACTCGAAGAGATTAAGCGGAACCTCCCGATTATCGAGTCCGAAGTCCGCTTAGGCGTTGTTTCCAGCTATTATGCACGTAGAATTCTGGAAGTTAAAGGACTTTCCAATGATGAAAAAACAGCGATGATCCAAGAGTATATCGCATGGGTCACAGCCAGGTGGCCCCACCATTTCTCATTTGATGTCTTTACGGAAATGCAGCATGTCCTTGTGATGTGCAGGGACGAGTTCAAGTTCCAGAGAAGCGTGAAACATTTGAGTCGATTGATCGGCGTCCAGTATTTATTCAGAAAGGATTTGAGAAACAAGGTTCGTGAACAGCCAGGGAAGCGCCATTTGAATTTGAAGCTTTTCCAATGTAAGCTGCTATCTCAAGATCCTGAAAAAAGGGTTTTGGGAGTATTGGTCGCTGTTAATTTTTTAAGAGATAAAGAAGTTTTTGAAGAGACCCATTTGATCAAGGCGATACAAAATTATGTTCCCGAAGCGACAATGGTTGAGAATTCATCTTTCTTCAACCGAAGAGGGGCCGAACCGATCTGTACATTATATTTAGAAATCGAGAAACCTAATGGCGAGTTGTTTACCGGCAGTGAAATTTCTACATTGAGAAAAGAACTGCCAAAAGAACTCGGAGAAAGGGTCGAGCATTTGATGCAGCCGGTCTTCATGCCTCGCAATGAAGAAGAAATAATGCGCAATATTTTGACATTGGGAAACCAAATCAAATATCTGCGCGATATACCCCAAGTCTTTATCAATTTCGACGAGCAGACCCATCATCATTTATTTTTCAATGTCATCATTGTCAGGGTTCTCAAAGAGGGGGATTTATCGGTAGAAGAAGAGTTCAAGCACTCTGATTCATTTGTGGAGTATATCCAGGACCGTACCAAGACCATTGGTTTTCTCCGAAAAAAATACCCGAAAGAAGCAACTGTTTGCAGGTTGAAATTGCCTAAAGAGCAGTTTTTGCGAAGGGACCACTCTATTGACCTTTATAAAGCGAGGCAAGCAGTCATTAACGAGGTTGCCAATGTACTTGGAGAGGTCAGAGATTACAACGGCGGGATGATCTCTAAACAAAACGAGTTACTTGCCAGTGTTCGGGAGCTGCTGAAAGGGACGGTCAACTACAACGACCTTCTTTTGGAAAACTTCTTTTATTCTCTCAATCCCGTTATCATGCGCACAGTCTTGGAGCCGGAAGCATTCAAGTCTCTTTTTATTATGCTTCTTGAATCTATCTCAGACGGTTTCTTCAATGAAGAGAGTTATGCGATGAAGGTCCGTGCGGAACCGCATTTTGTCTATGTCATGATCGCTGCTGAAAATATAGAAGTAGAAGAGTTGATCAGTAAAGAGCTGGCGCAATTAAATCTATCTCAATCAAGTTTGGCGATGGCGCGGGTCTATGTCTATGATATTCCCTATCTTGGATATATTTTCCGTTCAGACAACCCTCAAAAGCAGAGAAAATTTTGCATCTCTATTCAACATGCCGTTGAAAAGCTCGAGCACCAAAAAACTTAATTTACTTTCTAGACACCCTCTGATTTAAATTATACACCCTTTGAGCCTTTCTGTTTGAATTTTTTCCTTTGCCAATAGCCACTCAGGAAATAGTGAAATACAAAGCCGCAAAGCAGTAGTTATACAGTTTTTATAGCCAGGCAGGGCATTGGGTGAGAATCGTTCAATGGATGAACTTCACAAAAGGTAGAGCCCGCACGAAGCGGGCTCGTGATTTATTTCAAAAGACCCATGACAATAGGGTAGCCTTCCAATATCACTGTAGCCGCGAATGTCGCAAACACTGGGGCCTTAATGTATGGAAAGTTGTAAAGCTTGCTCAAGATGCTGACAAACGCTAAAACGATCAGAGACGGATAGATGAATGTCAAAATTGGAGCTAAAAAGCTCATGATCCCTGAGAAGTTCAACGTGGACATCAAAAAGGCAGAGATTAACGTGAAGATCAGTGCTGTATGGTAGCTGACTTTGTAGTCAGTAATATCTTCATGAATATACTCTGCAAATACTGCTGCAAGGGCAATTGCTGTCGTCAGACAAGCTAATGCGACTGCAACAACGGCAATGATTCCAGCATAAGGACCCAGCATTTCAAGGGATAATTGACCTAGCATCTCCTCAGTTGGAAAAGTCTTTAGAAATTCACTGTGGCGAGCAGCGACAAAACTGATGCCGATATAGACCACGGCTAAAAGAAATGCGCCAATGCAGCTGGCTTTCAAGGTCATTTTCACCAATTGCTTAAAATCCTGTTGGTTTTTTGGTGGAAGTTCTTTTTTCAGGCAAAGAATGACAACTGAAGAAAAGAAGAACGTCGCCAAAAGGTCCATCGTATTATACCCCTCCCAGAGTCCCTTAAAGAAGACATCGACGTTCGGTACTCCGGAGCTGCCGGTTGTATCCCCGGACATCAAGCCTTTCACGACCAGGATGGCAAGAGAGATCAACAATACTGGAGTGAGGAAATATCCTAGAATATCCAAAATACGGCTTCTTTTATATGTCATCAGATAGATGATCATGCAGGAGATGCCAGAAAAGATCGGAAGCGAGATATCGCCCATAAACATCTTTGCTGTCGAATGAGAAAATGCGATCACGCGAGGCATTGCGCCAAACGGCCCGATAAGCAGCATAATGAATAAAGCAACCAGAAATCCTGGGGTTTTCCCGATTTTATGAAAAAAATCCTTGTAGTTGCCATCATATAGGGTCATAGCGACTAAACCTAAAAAAGGAACGCCGACGGCTGTGATCAACAAACCCAGGATCGCGTAGATATTTTGATTTTGTGCATATTGACCCATTGCTAAAGGGAAAACGATATTTCCAGCGCCGAAGAACATTGAAAACATCGCTAACCCTGTTGATAAGGTGTTCGATTGTATTTTTGTGGACATGATCTCTCTCTTTATTTTAAACGGATGTAAATATTGTGGGACGAGTAGGAGTAGGTGAATATTGTGCGCTTAGCGCACTAGAATGAGAATAGGAATGAATAGATTTTTTTTCATAGTGCGACTAAGTTAGCATAACTTCTTTTAATGATCAAGAAAAAGATGGAAAACTCCGGAATTGCGATGAACCTATCTGAGTAAAAATTTTCACCTATCTTTGGCCCCTTTATTTTCCAGGAAAGAAGATCACTCCTTGTCAATATGGTCATCATATTGACTGCGTCACGATTTCCTTACCTGAAAAAAAATGGACTCAAATCTAAGACGCAGATTAGGTTCATTGCTTCTCGAGAATATCTCTAATGCTTGACTTTTGATAGAAAATCAGTGAAAATTACTGCTTATATTTTAGGAAAATTGAATGAATAACCGACAAATAAAAGTTTCTCCGTCAATTTTAGCAGGTGATTTCGGCTGTCTTGCAGATGAGGCCAAAAGAATTGAAGATGCCGGCGCAGACATGCTGCACGTCGATATTATGGATGGCAATTTCGTTCCCAATTTAACAATGGGCCCGAAAGCTCTTGCCGCCATCAACCGAGCAACAAACCTCTTTCTCGATGTGCATATCATGGTTTACCACCCATTTGACTATGTGGAAAAGATGGTGGAAGCCGGTGCGGATATGCTGACTTTCCACTTTGAGGCAACTGAGGATGTCGAAGACACGTTGAGCTTTATCAGGCGTTGCAATATCAAGGCCGGCCTCGCGTTCAACCCTGAAACGTCAAAAGAAATGGTCATTAAATACCTCGATAAATGCGATATGGTCCTTTTGATGACCGTTCATCCGGGATTCGGGGGGCAGGCGTTCATCCCTGATGTCCTGGACAAGGTGCGTTTTGTCAGGGATACATGTGAGAAGCTCAATATCAGGCAGGGGGGCGTTGTTCCCAAAAAAGGAAGTCCAGAGGAAAATCTGCCTCCGTTCGACATTGAAGTTGATGGGGGGATCAACGGCGAAACAGCCGGCCAGTGCATTGAAGCCGGTGCGAACATTCTAGTATCCGGAAGCTATCTTCTTAATTACCCTTCACTTAAAGAGGGGATAAACACCTTGCGCAACGCAGTGAAATAAAGAGGCCTATAAAATGGTATTGAGCAATCAAATTAATCCCGGGATGATCCTTTCTGTTGGGAAGAAGTTATTTCGCGTAGAGTCCAGTGTTAAAGTGACAGTTCCTAAAGGGACTCCATTTATCAAAACGAAACTTTGCGATCTTTCGAGCAATAAGGTGACCGAAAAAAACTTCAAGCTCGATCAGGAAGTCAATGAAGTGAACTTAAACGAGAGGCCTCTTGAATTCCTGTACAAGGAAGGGAAGGAGTTTTTGTTTCTCGATGTCAAAACCCTGGACCAGATTATGGTTCCGAATGCAGTGGTAGGAGAAAAGATCAATTATCTGAAAGAGGGGATTGAAGTCTCTGCAGCATTCTACGGTGAGACAGTTTTTTCAGTAGAGCTTCCTCAGTTTTTGGAGCTTATGGTCAGTACAACCGAAGGCGACCAGGAGTTGTCTCCTCTATCGAACGCGACAAAGATTGCCGTTCTCGAAACAGGGGCCAAAGTTGATGTCCCACCGTTCATCGAACCGGGGGATATTATCAAAGTTGATACGAAAACCAGCGAATACATTCAACGGGTATAGGTAATCATGGAATTAAAGCAAATCAAAGA
>CAZWOB010000010.1:3248-6847 GCA_964635295.1 uncultured bacterium | reverse complement strand
ATGGTAGGGACATACTATTCTGCTTCAGGTCCTGATGAGCCTCCCTTTGTCAAGCCCGGAGATCGAGTAACGGAAGATACGGTGGTCTGTATAGTCGAAGCGATGAAAGTGATGAACGAAGTGAAGGCAGGATGTGCGGGTGTCATTTCTGAGGTCTTAGTAGATAACGGCCACCCTGTAGAATTCGGAACTAAACTATTTAAAGTGTCATAGCGCATGGAAAAAGTATTGATCGCCAATCGCGGAGAGATAGCTGTCCGCATCATCAGGGCATGCCACGATTTGGGGCTGCAAACAGTTGCTGTGTATTCAGAAGCAGATTCCGAAGCACTGCACGTTCTTCATGCAGATGAGGCGATCTGTATTGGAAAAGCGCCAGCAAATCAATCATATCTTAAAATCGCCAATATTCTGTCCGCTTGCGAGATTACCGGTTCGGACGCGATCCACCCTGGTTATGGTTTTTTAAGTGAGAACCACAATTTTGCGTCCATTTGCGAAAGCTGCGGACTTGAATTTATTGGACCTTCCCATGAGACGATCGCTCATTTGGGCGATAAGGCAAGAGCAAAAGCTGTAGCCAAGAAGGCAGGATGTCCTGTGATTCCCGGCTCCGATGGGATCGTCAGCACGATCGATGATGCTCTTAAAGAAGTTGAGAAAATGGGGTTTCCGGTCTTTATCAAAGCTGTTGCAGGCGGCGGAGGAAAGGGAATAAGGATCTCATATTCACATGATGAGTTCAAGAAACAGTTCGCTGCTGCCCGCGCTGAGGCTGAAGTCAGCTTTGGCAATCCCGAGGTTTATCTCGAAAAGATGATCATGACTCCTCGCCATATCGAAGTTCAAGTGATTGGTGACAAGCATGGAAATTACATTCACCTGGGAGAGAGGGACTGCACAATCCAAAGGCGGCGGCAGAAGCTGATCGAAGAAGCTCCCAGCCCCTTAGTTACTCCAAAACTGCGTAAAAAAATGGGACAGGCGGCGGTTGCTATCGCGAAAGAAGTTGGGTACAACTCTGTCGGTACTGTCGAATTTTTATTAGATAAAGATCACAATTTTTACTTCATGGAAGTGAATACGCGTATTCAGGTGGAGCATACTGTCACTGAAGATCTGACGGGGATTGACCTTGTCAAAGAACAGATTAAAATTGCCATGGGGGAAAAATTATCAGTCCGGCAAAAAGATGTGGAGTTTAACGGCCATGTCATTCAATTCAGAATTAACGCAGAGAACCCTTCTAATCAATTCTCACCTTCTCCCGGTCAGCTTGAGTATTATTTACCGCCCGGCGGGCCTCATGTCCGTGTAGACAGTGCATGTTATTCAGGTTATAAGATTCCCCCAAATTACGACTCCATGATCGCTAAATTGATTGTTAAGGGGAGTACCAGGGAAGAGGCTATCCAGATCGGAAGGAGAGCCTTGAAGGAATTTCATATCGGCGGTGTACATTCAACGATACCTTTTCATCAATACATGCTTTTGGATGAAAATTTCCTGGATGGATCAGCTTACGATCTTGCTTATATTGACGAATTGATGGCGGAGGGGTGCACGTTCGATCTTGGGTCTTCTTCTTAGAGACTTTTTTATCAATTATTTTCTTTTTTTTACTGGGGTAAACCAAGTGCAATTATCAACTCAGACAGTATTCTCGAGTTGACTTTTTTCGAATTTTTACCGAATCTTTATTCCATCTTTAATAATATTGATCATGATTCATGTTCAATTTTCTACAAACAAGAAGGATAGAAATATGAAATTTGCAACAACAACAAAATGGATCTTAGGACTGGCCTTGATCTCTTCACCTTTGATGGCGATGGAAGAAGAGACCGAAGAGCATATTCGTGTAGGCGACAGAGCTTTGGGACATGCGGAACGCGTTTTGATTGAAGAGCAGAAGTATGAGCTCATTCAAAAGATTGAGAATGGCGATGAGCTGACTGAAGAAGAGTGCAAGTTCGTTCGTGAAGAAGAAGAGATTGATGAAGAAGGTCTGAAATCAAAACTGATCGAGAAGAGTGCTGTCAATGCAACGACTTACTACACTTCCCATGAAGGTGCGATGCATCATCCGATCGCAGTTTCCCTTCTTGGCGAAACCGTTGAATTGGAAGATGGTTCCATCTGGTCAGTTTCATCCGGCGACCGTCATAAAACACTGGATTGGATGACTGGCGATGTGATCATTATCATCCCTAACCATTCTTGGTTCTCTTCTTATGACTACCGCCTCGTTAACTTGAACACAGGCGCTAAAGTCAAAGTCAATCTTTCTTTAGGTCCAATCTACAACGGCATCTATACACACTGGATTCTCGCAATCGATTACAACAATCGCGAAATTTGTCTTGAAGACGGATCTGTTTGGAAAATGTCTTGGTGGGATAGTTCTATTGTCAACCAATGGCTGCCAAACGATACAGTGATCATTGGAATTAACGACGGATGGTTTTCCGGCGGCAATCCAAATATGTTGATCAATGTCAACATGAACGATGCGGCAATTGGAGACTGCATTTACTAATCAATAGTGATAGTTGAGGGGAGCTTGCGCTTCCCTCATTCGACACAAAAACAAAGGAGAAGAAATTATGTCAGGACATGTACCAGTAGGAAGAGGACAACAAACGCCAGCAGGATATCATCAGACGGGTATTGCGCATTCAGCCCAACGGGCGCCAGCAAGAGTCGTTGTCGTTCAGCAAGTTGCTCATCAACATGTTGGAGCTCCAGCGCCAACAGCAACAGCAGCGGGCAGGGTCGTTCCCGGGCAGCGTTCAGTTGTCGTTAGACAAGGAAGTGAAGCAAGGCAAGTTCCTGGAACCGAAGCTGTCGTGTTTAATAGACAAGTTTCTCGTAGATAAACTTTTTTAGCCCATCTTTATGATGGGCTAAAAATTCTCCAGAGTCTGATCTTGAGCGTAATGACGCTCGATTCCATTGGCCACTTCTACTGGATCGTCAGTGACAATAAATAGGTCCAGGTCCTCTTTAGACATGCATCCCATTTCCAATACAGTGCTTTTAAGCCAGTCGATCAGTCCGTTCCAATATTCAGAGCCCATCAAATAAATGGGGAATGGTTTAATCTTTTCTGTTTGGATCAATGTAACCGTTTCGAAAAACTCGTCCAATGTCCCTAATCCCCCTGGAAGGAAAACACAAGCTTTTGCATAGCGGATGAACATCACCTTCCGGACAAAAAAATAGCGGAACTTTAGCCGGTATCGTGGATCGATAAAACCGTTTGTATCCGCTTCAAAAGGTACGTCAATACCGATGCCAACAGACATACTTCCTGTTGATTGGGCTCCTTTGTTCGCCGCCTCCATGATCCCAGGGCCTCCACCGGTAATGACCGCAAAGCCTCTTTGCGCTATCTTCTGTGCAACATCGATTGCCATATTGTAATAGGGACTGACGGACTGAAGGCGGGCAGAACCAAAAATGGTGACAGAAGGTCCTACTTCTGTTAATGACTCGAACCCATCAACCAATTCAGAGATAATTCGAAAGACACGCCAAGAGTCCGCATGCGAACCTGTGCGCTCAAAATCCTTGTGATCTGTCATATAAAACTATTT
>CAZWOB010000010.1:1375-3148 GCA_964635295.1 uncultured bacterium | reverse complement strand
GCATTATGTTCAAAGTTAAGCCTGAAAATATCAAAGAGTTTTCCGTTTACCATATATGCAGGGACAAATCCCATAATCCCTAAAGCGATAAAAAATATTCCTGATAGGATGGCTAAAGTCCTTAGCATGGTTTTCTCCTGAATCAATTATATATTCTTCTTAAATAAATGATTGTCAATATTCTATCAAGAAAAAAGATGAGAAGCAGTATGTTTGAGGCCTTCGACGCCTCTTCTTTGGAGTGGGGTTCCATAGAGTTTTTCAGGCTGGGCTTCAAATGCCGCCAGTTCATCGAGACTGACATAGGCGCCCATCCCGCTTTCAGGTGCAAATTCCTTAGTGTCAGAGGGTTGCTTTCTTATATTGTGCGGGCAGACATCCTGGCAGATATCGCATCCAAAAATATAGCCGGGATTTTGTTTTCTGATCTGATCGGGGATAGGGTCTTTGGATTCGATCAGATGGTTGGATAGACATTTGGAGGCATCGAGCAGGTAAGGCTCTTTCAACGCTCCTGTGGGGCATGCGTCCAGACAACGAGTGCAGGATCCGCACCGTGGGAGGCGTAGATCCATTGTCTTATCCTGGATATCGACCGTGGTCAAAATTCCTGAAAGAAGGGTAAAGGTGCCGAATTTCCGGTGGATAAGCAGCGTATTTTTTCCAAACCATCCTAAGCCGGCCCTGACAGCCAAAGCTTTTTCAAGAATCGGTGTGGAATCGCTGAAAGGCTTGCAAACAGCATCGTTGTTGTGCTCTGATTCAAACCAACGGATAAATTTCTTCAACCGGCTGTGATGAACATTGTGGTACTTACGTCCGCGAGCGTATGACGCGACCAGGCCAGCATCTTTGCGAAAGGGGAGTGAAGGCTGTTTGTAGTAGGAAATAAAGATGATCGCTGTTTTGGCGCCGGGGAGCAGCTTCTCCGGTGTGCATCGTATCTCGTTTTCCATGTAGGAAAGTTTTGCCTGATAACCTTTGCTGAGCCATTTTTTATAGGCGTCAATATCTTCTTCCGGTATGACAGGGTCCGTGATCCCTACATCATCGAACCCAAGCTCAAACGCTTTTTCTTTTATTGTCTGGTAGTTCATCAGAGTGTCAGGAGGGGCGGAAGATTTTCGCCATTAATTTTTCAACTTTCTTCTGACTTGGGATTTTCCGCTCCCGCTGCACGCCATTGCTGACCTCGTGAAGGTTCTCGATTGCGACAAAGGCATTCGGATCTTCGCTGTAGGTGAGCTCTTTGAGTTCGGCCAGCTGTAAACGCTCAGCGGTGACGTAAAGAATTTCTTTCTCTTCACCAGAGTAACCGCCCCGCCCATACAGAATGGTGACGCCGAGCCCCATCTCATGCATAATCCGTGCAGCGATCGCTTCGGATTTAGGTGAGATGATCCAGATGGACTTTGTCTCTTCCATTCCAATAATGACCGCATCCATCACCTTGGTTGCAACCATGAAGGTGATCAGTGAAAGGATAGGAGGATGCCAGTCCTTGAAAACGAGACCTGCCGCGGTAAAGATGAATACATTACAGACCAATACGACCTGTCCGACTGTTATCCCTGTTGAGCGGTTGATGATGATCCCTAAAATCTCCGTACCATCGATACATCCTCCGTATCGAATGATCAATCCGATCCCGATTCCCAGAATTGAACCTCCGATCACAACGACTTCCAGGCTTTCGCCGATAAATATCCAATCAGTGAATTGATGGATGAAAAAGATCCATCCCACGAAAGCAATGACTGCAGCAGTCATATG
>CAZWOB010000010.1:0-1275 GCA_964635295.1 uncultured bacterium | reverse complement strand
GGTGTTGAAGATTTTGCATGCATAGTCGCAGTATATAGATAAAAAGGGTAAAATTCAACCTATTCTGAAGCTAATTTTCTCTCGAGAAAATGAGGTGAAATGAGAAAAGATTGAAAAAGGTGTTGTAAGAAAATAAAGCCCTCATGTACATTAGTGCTTCTTTTTAAGGGCGTTTAGCTCAGTTGGTAGAGCACCTGTTTTACACACAGGCGGTCATAGGTTCGAATCCTGTAGCGCCCAGCTCCTTCGCGGGAGTAGTTCAATTGGTTAGAGCACCTGCCTGTCACGCAGGAAGTTGCGAGTTCGAGTCTCGTCTCCCGCGATCATTTTTTTTAAGTGACATTCTATTGAGAAAAACTATGCAGCCATGTACTTGGCAGCATAGGATCTCCATCTTTTTTCAAGATGTTCTTTGGCAACCTTTTTCGCTTTACGATCACGATTTCTGAGTGTCAGACTGTTATCGATCAGATAGCCGTCCTGTTCATAGACTCTGTCTTCCAAACGGCGTACCCACCGATCATATGCCCGGTGATCCGGTGATCTGCCCTTTCGAGAACTGCTGAAATTTAAAGCTGCTAAAAGGCTAGATTTGGGGCAATCTCCGATCGTTTGGGAATGGGCGAACATGAGATCGGGATTGAGAGACAGGTCGGGCTCTCCTCGCACATTTAATTTGCCATACTCAGGCAAATTCACTCCTTCATTATTTTTGATAAACATGGGATATAGAGTCGAAAATGTGTAGTCCCTGATCGGTTGGTTCTCTGTTTTGGCAGCTTTTCTTATTTGGGAAAACCTTTTATCTGCTAAAGCTTGTATCGACTGCACATGCTGAGAGAGTTGGGTATAAGTCAGGTTGCGGAACGTATAATTTGCCAGATGTTTTTCGTCTTCACCTCCCATGACTTGAAACCCAAGTCTGATCGAATCATCAGCAGATATTCCATTTCTTGCACAGGTGATTATTTTCAATATATTTTCGGCGTAGCCGCTTCCATACCCAGTGTTCAGTGTGGAGAAGTCAAATCCTGTTCCTGTTTTGCTTGCGATACAATAGACAATGTGACCAGAGTTTTCCGTACGGAAGCTTAAAGGAAGCAGTAAACTTTCACCTTCTTTTAAGCGGTTCAAGTCTTCTAGAAGGCATTCTGTAAAACGTTCTCCTCTAAATTGGAGTTTTCGATACAAGGTTGAGTCCGTATTCGATAGTTTGATTGCAGTATCCGGATCTATGCAGCCAATGATCGAACCAGTCAGAGTTCCTGCTATATG
>CAZWOB010000009.1:12301-44898 GCA_964635295.1 uncultured bacterium | reverse complement strand
ATTCCATCCCATAAGAAAAGTCAGACTTAGCCTGACGTACCAAAGACACAAAGATCGTACACCTAAAGAAGATGCGCGGGATTTTCGATTAATTTAGAAAAATGATGAGAAATCTTCGACGCGAGATTGCCGTCGATCACCCGGTGGTCAAAACTCCAGGAAAGATCTAAAAGGTCGGCCACCTCCACTCCCCCTTTCCGGACCACAGGCTGCTTCTGAATGCGATTGACTGCCAAGATCGCTACCTCAGGCGGATTGATGATCGGGGTCGCCCAAACCCCTCCATTTCCAAACACGCCAAAATTGCTGATCGTGATCGTACTCCCCTTCATATCCGATGGTTCAAATGCCGATTTAGTTTTAAATGTTTCATAATTCCGGATCACCTCTTCGAAAGTCATCCCCTCCACATCTTTCAAAACAGGAACGATCAACCCCTGCTCCGTGCTCATGGCAATGCCGATGTTGTGATGCTTGTGAAGAAGAAGCGTCTGCCCATCCAAAGAACTGTTTAACTCGGGAAACTCATGGATCGTCAACGATAACGCCCGAATAAAATAGGGCATGTAAGTGACGCGTATCCCCTCTTTGTCCCCCTCTTTTTTTACGTTGGCGTGAAGCTTGAGAAGCCTGCCTGCGTCCACTTTCTCAAAGTAGGAGAAGTGCGGGATCACCTTCTTCGACTCCGACATCTTTTTGGCCATCATGCCGCGCACCCCTATCCAGGCGACCTCCTCGTCGTCATCTCTTCGCTCAACTGCAGGTACAGATTGCTTCAGGTCTTCAGCTAACACCCTGCCATCCTTGCCCGAACCCGTCACCTGGCTCAAGTCGATCCCCAATTCTTTTGCCAGCTTCCGTACAGGTGGGGTTGCCAAGGCTTTCGCTCCACGAGGCTGTGTCCTCCTCTCCTGTTTTTTAAGCGGGACAACTTTAGGGACTTCCTTTTCAGGCTTGCTCTCCAACTCTGCTTCCAGCTCAATATCATAGAGAGGCTTGTCCTTGATCGCCGTTTCTCCAGCTTCCACATGCCGTTTCGATAATGTTCCCGGATGGGGTGCAGGGAGTTCCACAGTCGCTTTATCGGTCATCACGACAACGACCGGCTCGTCCTGTTCAAGTGCGTCTCCAACTTCTTTGAGCCACTCGACCACTTCCCCTTCGACGACTCCCTCGCCTATATCCGGTAATGTGACTGTATAGGTGGTCACAATCAATACTCCATTGTGTCGATGATCGCCTGCCTGACTTTGTAGGCGTCCGGCAGATATTCATGTTCCAGGGTATGCGGGAAAGGGGTATCCAGCCCGCAGCATCGTTCAACCGGAGCCTCGAGTGACAAAAAGCACTTTTCCATAAGCGTTGCTGCAATCTCTGCGGAGAAACTCATCGTCTTGGGAGCCTCGTCAGCAATGACACAGCGTCCTGTCTTCTGTACCGAAGCGATAATGGCAGGTTCATCGAGCGGATTCAATGTGCGTAAGTTGAGCACTTCGACATCAATCCCCTCTTGAGCAAGCTCCTCAGCAGCTTCCATGTTCTGATGATGCTGCGCTCCCCAACCAATCAGAGTGATGTCTGTCCCCTGACGGGCTAGATCCGCTTTACCGATCGGAACTGTATAACGTTCCAGAGGCACTTCCTCCTTGACCGATCGATAGATCCGTTTGGGCTCGAAAAATATAACGGGATCGTTTGACTCGATTGCCGCGGTCAGCAAACCTTTAGCGTCATAAGGGCCCGAAACACAAATGACAACCAGCCCAGGCGTATGCAGAAATTGCGCGGCCGGCGATTGGGAATGGTAGTGACCGCCATGGATCCCTCCCCCTGCAGGCGTGCGCACCACAACAGACGCTGAATATTGATTGGCCGTCCGATAACGCATTTTGGCCATCTCATTGACAATCTGATCATATGCGGGAAAAATATAATCGGCAAACTGGATCTCGCAAATTGGTTTCAGCCCATTTTGCGCGACACCGATCGCAAACCCCACAATCCCCTGCTCTGCTAGCGGCGTATCAAATACCCGCTCCTCTCCAAATTTCTCCTGCAGCCCTTCTGTGACACGGAAAACCCCTCCGAATGCTCCAGCGTCCTCTCCGAATGAGATCAGTTTGTCATCGCGGGCAAATTCCTCGTGCAGGGTATGGTTGAGGGCTTGGATGATCGTCATTTCCGGCATTACTCATCTCCCGGAAAAAAACGTTTAAGTTCATGCAGCTGTTCTCGAAGTCGAGGAGTAGGCTCAAAATAGACATCTTCGATCAATGAGTCGAGAGTAGGAGGCGGCACCTCTTTTGCGGCAGCGATGGCAGCGTCCACCTCTTTTTTGATCGATTTTTGAAGCTTCTCTTCTTTCTTTTCGTCCCACAGTTGTTTCTTTTCCAAATAGGTTCGCAGACGGAGGATGGGACATTTCTTCTCCCATTTACGGCACTCCTTGTCATCCCGATAGCGGGAGGGGTCGTCAGAGGTTGAGTGAGCCCCCAATCGGTAGGTCATCGCTTCGATCAGCACAGGCCCTTTCCCCTTCACACATTCCTCACGCGCTTTCTGAACGGTTTCATAAACGGCGAAAAAATCGTTGCCGTCCACACGAAACGTTTTGATCCCATGTCCGATCCCTTCAGGGGCAACGCCTTCTGAACCAAACTGACTGGTCGTCGGAGTGGAGATCGCATAGCCGTTATTCCGGCAAAAGAAAATCACAGGAGCCTTTCTGACAGCGGCAAACGTGAGGCCGACGTGAAAATCCCCTTCGGACGAGGCTCCCTCCCCGAAATAACAGATCACCACGCTTTTCTCTTTCTTCACTTTCATCGCATAGGCGGATCCTGCGGCATGGGGGATCTTCGTTCCGATGGGAGAGGAAACTGTGACAATGTTCAATGCCCGAGAGCCAAAGTGGTTGGGCATCTGACGCCCCTTGATAATGTCATTGCGGTTGCAGAACATATGGTTGACATAACCCTCCACACTCATCCCCCTCCAAAAGGCAATCCCTGCCTCCCGATACTGCGGGTACATCCAATCAACGGATTTCAAAGCGGCCGCGCTCGCGACCGCACAGCACTCTTCCCCTTTTGAGCTCATGGCAAATGAGATCGTCCCCTGTCTCTGCAACGTGATCATCCGCTCATCGTTGTGACGGGTGAGGCACATAGTGCGATACCCTTTAAGCAGAACCTTGTCAGGAATTTTTGTCCTGCAAGAGCGGGAAAGCACCCCCTTAGGGTCTAGATAAGCGACCGTCGGTATCTTCATTCACTTTATAGAGGACATGAGAACAGACTGAATGGCTTCCGCCCGGCTTGTCCCCTGCAGTTTTTTCATCGCGTTGCCTTTGTCGATCTTTCCATCGGCCAAGGCAATCCACTTATCGCGGATCTCTTCGAGCTGCTTGCGGTCTAAATTGACGTCCACATCGAAAAGATCAGAAGCGGCTTTGTAAATCGCCTTGACATCGTCCTTGTCAAAATTCCCCTTTTCCCTTTTTTTAATTCCCTCATTAAAGCACTTAACGAGATCATTGTATGAATTTGACATACTGTCCTCCTATATTTGTTCGTAATCTTTTTTTACCTTTTTTGAAGTTAAAATTCAAATTTACCTATGATTTATCTCTCAGAGCAAATATACATAAATAATTAAATTTAAGAGGTTGATCATGAGCAAGAACTGGATTTATTTACTTCTCATCCCCCTGATTTTCACTGGCTGCCGTGATAGGGAGCGCGCAAAATGCTGCTGTTCCCTGACTGAAGAACAGTTCACCCCCGTTCTGGTTGACATTTTCGAACCTACCCCTCCTGTTCCAGGGACTGACAATAAATACCATTTGCTCTATGGGCTCCGATTGACGAATGCGGGAAATCTCCCGGCACAGCTCGAAAAAATCGAAGTGTTGGACGGCTGCAATGAGGACAAAGTGGTCGAGTCATTTTCAGGAATGGACCTGCGCAACAATCTGGCCCATCTCAATGCCGCTCCAGTCGATTCCAGCGACCTTGAGGTCGACAGCTCAAAAATCTTTTTCGTGAAGTTGGCCTTTGATCAAAAAGAAGAGATCCCCAACTACCTCAAACACCGTTTGACCCTAAAAGGGTCAGCAGGACCGGGAAGCAAATCGCAGTCTCCCCTCACTTATGAGTCAGGCAGATTTTCCGTATGCAAAACAGAACTGCTTTCTCTTCAACCACCACTTAAAGGAAAGGGCTGGACAGCATTCAATTCCTGCTGTTCTTCAGAAGGAGTTCATCAAAACTCTTTGCTTCCCGTCAACGGCCGCCTCTACAACGCCCAACGGTTCGCGATCGATTTTATGAAGCTTGATGACAAAGGAACCCTGTACAGCGGAGACCCCTCCGACCCCGCTAACTGGCACTGTTATAATGAAAGCGTATACGCAGTTGAAGATGGTACGGTGGTCAGCGTTCTGGAAGGATTGGACGACCAGCCACCTGGCGATTTGCCCGATCCGGAAAGCATCACTTTAAAGACGGTGACCGGCAACCATATCGTGATCAAATTGCGATCCGGCGTTTATGCCTTCTACGCGCACTTGAAAAAAGGAAGCATTAAAGTAAAAGAGGGAGATATGGTGATTCAAGGAGATGAGATCGCCCGCGTCGGCAACTCAGGAAACACCTCGGCCCCGCACCTGCATATCCACCTGACGAGAACCCCATCTCCAATCGGCTCCGCCCCTGTTCCCTATACTTATGATCACTTCAAGCTCACAGGCTTTATCAAGTCGGACAGTTTTTACGGGCAGGAGAAGCTGGACTCTGTTCAAGTGGTCTCTGCAGAAGAATCAGAGGCGGGCGCAGATGATGAACCCGATAAGATCGTCACTATTCCGGATGAATGGCGACGTCATCAACTGCCCCTCGATTTGAATATCGTCGAGTTTGAGCAGTTATAGGATAATCCCAGTCGCGACCAATCCGACAAGGGCGGCGATGCCCATGGTAGGCATCATCTTATATCCCAATTCGTTGCGCTTGCCGACACCCATATAAGCCGCTCGCTTCTCTGGCGGAATATCGTTAAGATTGACCGGATGGTATCCTTTGCTTGGGAGAATCAGCCTATTTTTAAAATGCTGCTCTAATTCCTCTTGATTTTCCGGCTTCTTCCACTTCTCTTCTTCCCTTTTCGCCTTGATATGAGAGTAAAGGCAGGTGACGCCGATTCCGATCGCGAATGCGGGAACAAGGAAAGGCATGATCTGTGAAACAACCAACCCAGTCGCCAACGCGGCAACTGCCATCGCCGCTCCGGCAATTGCTCCCAACACCCATGTCGCATGGATCCCCCAGACAATCCCGTTCAACGTCGGGTTATCGGTTTTTAACAATCGCTGGTGAATCTGCGTATGTCCAACGGTAAAGTACTGGATACACTGCCGGCACGCCAACTGGTCATTGATGATGCCGTAGGTCACAGCCGATAAAATTCCTAACGCTAATAAGGAGATGGGCCCAGCGAGTGGAAAGGTAAAGAGATTGGCGGCCACGAACGCCCCGGCTGCCAGAACTGTCACCGTCACTCCCAACGCGTACATTCCGGGATGCCCCTTCTTTAAATCTTTGGGAACATCGATCGATTTGGACATTAACCCCGGTGAAGGTGTGATTTCTCCCACAGCCGCATTCAATGGACGGTAGTGGATTTGATCTGTATGTGTTACTGGAATCATCTTATTATCCTTTTAACTGCGAATTAATCTAAGGGCACATCTCTCGTCGCCACCAACTTCTTGTGCAACTTCATACCGCAATGTATTTTCATCCATGAAACGGTCGAGCATTTCTCTTTCTAAATAGGCATCATTGGGCCTGTATTCATCCTTATTCTCAGGCTTCAACAGTATCACTCCCTGATAGCGCTTTGCATAGCCCACATACTGACCAGTTACTAATCGCCTTACTCTGTCGTAAATGACATCTTCAAGCAAAGAACCCGGAGAAACTGAACCATTTGCGGCTAAATCTAAGTCATTTACATCTGTCATTGCACCTTCGAGAGATTCAGTATGTTTATTCCACACCAGTACGTCCACATAGTGTACCCTTCCCATTGGGATTTGATCCCTGGTGAGCTGAGGTTTGGTCAAATGGAAGAGAACGAAAACTTTATCTGGATGATCGTGCCTCATGATCGGTGAGGTCATGAATTCTGGCAAAATTGTACCATCCCATTCAGTCAGTACATCTATTCTCTCGAAAGCGTCCCTACCCCCAAAAGCGGCCATAAATTTATCAAAGCCCCTTGGTGGCTGCGGCCTTTGTTCTGAAACACGTCCTGCATCTTGAACATCTTTTCGTATTGAATGACTTTTAACAAACATACCGTCTAAAGCAAGCCCGATCAAAGCGGTCAATCCCAATACAAGATAGGCCAAAGGTGCAGCAACGCAAACAACGATCCTTTTCGCGACTTCAATCACCTTTTTGTTTTCAGGAAGAGCATCAAACGTTTTTACCAATCTTCCATGGAAACTCGCTAATGGTGAAATTAGTGGATTGTAATGATAATTAGGAAGGTCACACCCCTCGATTCTGCACATTTTGGTTTCTCCAGCAAATTATAATAGAACAAATTTACCGAAATTGTATTAAGACACGATTAAGATTAAAGATGTTACACCGAACGACGGTACTGACCGCCGCATGCATACAATAGTTGAGTGATCTGCCCGAGCGAGCAGTATTTGACTGTTTCCATCAACTCTTCAAAAATATTTTCTCCGGAAAGCGCCGCATGCCTCAATCGCTCCAAGGCCTCGTGGTTTTGATCGCCTGCGCGGGCGATAAACTTCTCCGTCCGCTCGATCTGCGACTGTTTCTCTTCTTCAGTCGCGCGGATCACTTCCATATGCTCATAATCGGGCTGTCCAAGTTCTGATGTGTACGTGTTCACGCCAATGATCGGAAGCTCCCCCGATTCTTTCAACAGCTCATATTTCATCGATTCGCTTTGGATCCGATGGCGCTGATACTGCTTCTCCATCGCCCCAAGCACGCCTCCTCTGCGCGAAAGAGAATCAAACTCTTCCAACACAGCCTCTTCAACTAATTGGGTCAATTCCTCAATGAAGTACGATCCCTGGATCGCATTCTCACACTTGGTCGTCCCATACTCACGGTTGATGATCATCTGGATCGCCATCGCACGGCGTACAGACTCTTCTGTCGGCGTTGTGATCGCCTCGTCATAAGCGTTCGTGTGCAGGCTGTTGCAGTTGTCGTTGATCGCATAAAGCGCCTGCAGGGTCGTGCGGATATCGTTGAACGCGATCTCCTGTGCATGGAGGCTCCTGCCGGATGTTTGGATATGGTATTTCAATTTGCAGCTGCGCTCATTACCTCCGTAACGCTCCCTCAAAGCGATCGCCCAGATCCTTCGAGCGACACGGCCGATCACAGAATACTCGGGGTCCATCCCTGTGCTGAAGAAAAAGGAAAGATTGGGCGCGAAATCATCGATCTTCATCCCCCGGGAAAGGTAATACTCGACAAGAGTGAACCCATTGGCAAGGGTAAATGCCAATTGTGAGATCGGGTTGGCGCCCGCTTCGGCAATATGGTAACCGCTGATGCTGACGGAATAGAAATTTCGCACATGCTGATCGATAAAATACTCCTGAATGTCCCCCATCATTTTCAGTGCAAACTTCGAAGAGAAGATACAGGTGTTCTGCGCCTGTTCTTCTTTCAAAATATCCGCCTGGACTGTTCCACGGACGACTTGAAGCACACGCTCCTTCACCTTCTCATACGGCTCTTTGCCCTTCTGTTTCTCCACTTCAAAGTCGATAGCCGTGTTGAGGAACATCGCCAAAATGATCGGAGCGGGCCCGTTGATGGTGAGTGAGACAGAGGTTAACGGATCGATAAGATCAAACCCATCGTACAAGGCCTTCATATCGTCCAGCGTCGCGATGCTGACCCCGCTGTTGCCGATTTTTCCGTAGACGTCGGGACGGTTGCGTGGATCTTCTCCGTAAAGGGTGACGGAATCAAACGCGGTGCTCAAACGGTGCGCCTGTTCTCCTTCGGTCAGATAATGGAAACGCTTGTTTGTCCGCTCTGGAGCCCCTTCACCCGCAAACTGTCGCTTAGGCTCCTCTTCCTGGCTCTTGAGAGGAAACACACCGGCGGTATAGGGATAGTGGCCGGGCAGGTTCTCCTTGCGCATGTAAGTGAGGATATCTCCCCAATCGCGATAGGTCGGGGTGGCGATCCGGGGAATGAAAAGATTGGAAAGCGATTTGGAAAACAGCGGCCGCTTAATTGTTTTTCCCCGCACTTCGTATGTCAGCTCTTCCTCGTGATATTCCGTTTGCAATTGATGGTATTTCTCCAGAAGCTCCCGATTGTCCGCTCCCAGCTCTTTTTCCAGTTTGGACGCCTCCCCGCCTGTCGTTTTGACCTTATACAACTCAGAAGCAATCTCGCTTTTCTTTTCCGTCTCCCGATGGTAATTGCGTACAGTTCCTGAGATCTTGCCTAGATAAAACGTCTTTTCCGGAGGAATGATGGCAAAGGTATGGGGATTGTTCAATTCCCGGGTCCTCTCCAGATCAAGCGCCAGATTTCCAGGAGAGGTCAAAAGCCCCTTCTTTTCCAGCATGCGCATCAGGCGAATAAATAGTCGGGTGACCCCGGGATTGTTGAAATCGGAAGCGATGGTGCCGAAGACCGGCAGCTCCTTGCGGTTTTTCTCTGAGACCCGAATCCCTCTTGAATCGGCATAGGCGTGCAAGACATCCTCAAAGGCGTCTTCAGCGCCCATTCGATCGAACTTATTGAGGACGATGACATCGGCGTAATCGAGCATATCGATTTTTTCGAGCTGGGTCGACGCACCGTATTCGCTTGTCATCACATAAAGGGAGAGGTCAGCAAGTTCGACAATCTCCGCATCTCCCTGGCCGATTCCCGTCGTCTCTAAAATGATCAGGTCGAACCCGGAATGCTTCAAAAGCTCAAGCGCATTTTTCGCAACCCCGCTCATTTCCGTGCCTGATCCCCGGGTCGCCATCGAACGCAAGAAGACCCGCTCGTTGTAGATGGCGTTCATCCGGATCCGGTCGCCGAGCAGGGCTCCTCCGGTCTTTTTTTTGGTCGGGTCGAACGCTAAAACGCCTACACGCCCGGTCGGGGTGGAATAAAGGTAGCGGAGGATCAATTCGTCCATCAAGGAGCTTTTCCCTGCGCCCCCGGGACCTGTCAGTCCGAGAACGACCGGACGTTGATCCGTTTCGGGGACCGGCACTGTCTCCCCTTGTTCGATCAGGGTCAATGCTCTGGCCAGGGTATCCGCCCTTTTCTTTTTGGGTTTCATACGGGAGATCGCATCTTTGATGATCCCCCTCAATCCTATCTTTTGTCCATCTTCCGGATGGTACAAGCGGGTAATTCCTTCGCTTTGCAGCTGCTTGATCTCGCTGGGAAGGATCGTCCCTCCCCCTCCTCCGAAAATCGCGATCTCCTCTCCCCCTTCCTCGTTCAAACGCTGCCTGAGATAGCGGAAATACTCCATATGGCCGCCTTGATACGAGCTGACGCAGACGGCGTTGACATCTTCTTCGATCGCTGTCTGCACGAGCTCTTCCACACTGCGGTTGTGGCCGATATGGACCACTTCCATCCCCGCTTTCTGAAATAAGCGGCGAAAAACGTTGATCGCGGCATCGTGGCCGTCATAGAGGGATGAAGCTGTCAAAATTCGATAGATCATATCCTCTATGTATCATAAAATCTAAATTTTAGGTATATAAAGTAGAGGAGGTGAATAAGATGTTTGTCGCTAAAAACCTGGTTCGGATGCACGACATGGATATGGCTGGGCTCCTGTATTTCCCCAGGCAGTTCCGGTTTGTGCATGACACCCTCGAAGATTTTATGTCCCAGGAAGGAATGCCGTTTGAGTCGCTTTTCTATGAGAAGGAATTTATGTTCGTGATCGTGCATTGCGAATCCGATTATTTCCACCCCATGAAACTGGGCGATCATCTTGAAGTGCACATGGTGTGCAAGGAGATCGGCCGCACTTCGTTCACTTTGCTGTACCACATTTACAGAGAAGATGGACTTGAATTGGGGCAAGCGAAGTCGATCCATGTCACGATCGACAAGAAAACGCGGAACAAAATCCCTGTGCCCAAACCATTGAAAGACGTATTAATGAAGCATTGTTGTCGAGATACCCCGTGAAACGCTTCATACTCTTCATTTTTCTACTTCCCATCTGTCTTTTGGCTGAGATCGAACAAAGGATCGGCGTCGTCGTGCTGCCGGCATTTGGCGGAGAGTTGGAATTTGTTCAAAAAATGAAAATTGCCTGCAATCACCTGAATTGGAAGCTCGATATTTACCAACCTGATACCTTTTGTGAACGCCAGTGTCGGGATGACTGGATCTTCACGATGGTGCCGACAAGAAACATTGCCAAGAAAATGGACAATTACCTCGTCCTGTTCTGCCCCGAGAGGTGCTTCTTTCACAAAACTGGCCAGCTGAAAAAACAATTTTTAGATTTCTCAGGTTATTTGACGACCTATGACGACACAGAACTTCTTATGCAGGACCTCAAACATTCCGATCATTTACTGTACCCCAAGCGTTGGTATCCCACGGCGCAGTTCCGGGAATATCAAACAGTGACTCCCACACGCCTTTTTTTTATCATCGGACATTGGGGTAACCGCTTGACGGATCAACGGTATCAAACGCTGCAAAACCTGTTGGCTGACACGTCTTACGCAAAGCTCTATGGGAACCCTGATTTGGGGAAAAAATATGGAACGGCTTTCCAGGGAAATCTTCCTTTTGATGGAACAAGCGTGATCGAAACCATTTCAGAAATGGGTGTTTGCCTCGCCTTACATTCTAAGGAACATTTAAAGCACGGAATTCCTTCGGGCAGGATCTTCGAGGCAGCAGCCGCTTCTTCAGTGATCATTTCCGACCTGAACCCCTTCGTGATCGAGCATTTTGGCGATTCCGTCCTCTATATCGACCACACCCTTTCCGGCGAAGAAATGTTTCGCCAAGTTGACCAACACATGGAGTGGATCCGTGAAAATCCGGAAGAAGCTCTGGAAATGGCGCAGCGCTCTTATCAAATTTTTATCAGCAACTTTCTCCTCGAACAGCAATTGCTGGACTTTGCCGAATGGAGACAGGGTAGAATATAGGGGAAATCCCCCCTTTAACCAAAAGCTCTCTGTATAGTAAAATGTTTTCCCTAGTATCCAAGGGTAGACGTCCTTATGTATCGAACATGCATTCTATTTATTTTATTTTTTAATTTCCTCTACTCAGAAAACTGCTCTGTAACGTTGGAAGAAGCGATCGTGTCTTCTCTGCGCTATAATTACGCCCTGCAAGCGGAGAAGTTCTCCGAACTGGAAGGAGACGCCCGGGTTCGGGCGGCCTGGGGCAGATTTTGGCCGGAAGTGATCTGGAGAGGAGAAATCTCAGATTATTCCGTTCCCGTCGATGAGATCGTTCCCCTTACGCTTCAAGGAAATATCGTTGAGGCCAGACAGATCCTGTTTGATTACGACGCCGTCTTCAGCCTTAAAGAGAAACAGCACCAGCTCATGGCCCTGCGCTTCAACGTCGAAGCCTTTGTCGACAACCTGATCTTTGATGTGCGCCGCGCCTATTACCTTGTCGCTATTTCCCTGGCCAACGTCCGTGTCCAGGAAGAAAACGTCAAACTGCTCGAAGAGCAAGCAGAGCGTGAGCAAGGCAAACTCGAGGCAGGCACCTCGACACAGTTTGAACTGGACCAGGCTCAGGTTGCCACAACAAATGCCATGGCACAGCTGTTCGCCGCAAGACGCGAATATAAAAACAGCCAGAGCGTACTGGCAGGTCTGATGGGACTGGATCCTTCGCGATCCCGCTGCCTCGATCCCGTGATCGATGCAATGCCCCTGAAAGAGTATGCCCTGATCAACGACAAGATCACCTTTCTGGAGGATCGCGGCAATCCCGACGCAATGTGGACCGCCGGCGAAAAAGAGTGGTGGCACACCAAAATGCTTCAGGGACGATCCGACTTAAAAGAACACGAAGCGCTGATCGCCGCTGCCGGCTCAGGTGTCAACCGCAGGCAATCGGAGTTTCTACCCCGTGTGGATGGATTCGCCCGCTATGTCAACTTTTCAAATGACAACTTCGGCACTTTGTTCAAAATTAATGACGACTCTTATTGGGAGGCAGGGGTCTCCTTCCGCTGGTCGCTCTTCGACGGTTTTGCCAAGCAAAACCGCGTCAGGGAAGCCAAGTACAATCGCTGCAAACAGATCGCCTATTACCAAAAAGCTCTGCAAGACGCTTCGCTGGGGCTACAGGACCGCTTTGATGATATCGAAGAAGCGGCGCAAGCCTATATCGCCTCCGCAAGCGGAGTGAGAATCTCTGAATCAGGAGCCGACCTTGCTCTTGAAAGAAGAAACATTGGCGCAATCTCACCGCTGGAATATCGCGATGCGGTCAACCATCTGACAGATGCGAGGCAACGGGAGCTTAGGGCATCCTACGCATTGCTAGTCTCCTATTTCGCTCTGCGAAGGGACACCGGCCTTGACCGGCTGGAAGGAAAGTACCGCTGCCCATGAAAAAGAGCATCTATCAAGTCAAAGACCTTAAAAAAGTCTACCACACTGGCGAAGAAGTTGAAGTCAACGCCCTGAACGGCGTCAACCTGGACCTTTTTGAGGGAGAGCTGGTCGTCCTTCTGGGTGCATCCGGAAGCGGAAAATCAACACTTCTCAACATCCTGGGAGGTCTTGACCAGTCCAGCGCAGGAAGCGCAGCCTATCGAGGAACGGATCTTTCCACAGCAGACAGCCACACCCTTACTCTTTTTCGACGAAACTCCGTTGGCTTCATTTTTCAATTTTACAATCTGATCCCAAGTTTGACCGCGATTGAAAACGTCAAACTGATCACAGACATCGCCAAGGAGCCGATGGACCCGGCCGAAGCGATAGAAATGGTAGACCTGAGCGATCGAATGGACCACTTTCCCTCACAATTGTCAGGAGGACAGCAGCAAAGGGTCGCCATCGCCCGTGCGATCGCTAAACGACCGGAAGTCCTGCTTTGCGATGAGCCTACTGGCGCATTGGATGTGAAAACAGGCGTGATCGTCCTCGAAGCCATTGAAAAAGTGAACAGGGAACTTGGGACACTGGCCGTGATCATTACCCACAATGCCGTGATTGCGGAAATGGCCGACCGGGTGATCCATCTATCGGACGGCAAAGTGACCGATATCCAGGAGAACAGGAAACGACGGCCCGTTAACGAGCTGAGTTGGTGACCCTCATGCGTGCGCTAGACCTTAAACTATTCCGCGACTTGAGAACGATGAAAGGACAGATGATCGCGATCGCGATCGTGATGGCCTGCGGACTGATGGTTATGATCATGGAAAGAGGATTGGTCGTTTCGCTTGAAAGCGCTAAAAACGCACATTACAGTGAACATCGATTGGCCGATCTGTTCAGCGACCTGAAGCACGCTCCCAACACCCTGCGCAAGCAGTTAATGGAAGTGCCTGATATCGCTGTTCTTGAGACCCGTGTAAAAGGGCACGCACGTCTTGATATTCCCGGCATGGAAGAAAACGCCGAAGGGATGATTATCTCCATTCCCGACGATCAGCCGCAACAGCTCAATAAGCTCTATTTGCGAAATGGGAGACTGCCCCATCCAGGCAATAAAAGGGAAATCGTGATCAGCGAAGCGTTTGCCGGCGCTCATCATTATCAGCCAGGAGATACCATTGACGCGCTGATTTCCGGCTCCAAAGAAACCCTGCAAATTGTAGGGATTGCATTATCTCCAGAGTATGTCTACGAACTTGCTCCCGGAAGTATCATGCCCGACAACAAAAGGTTTGGCGTATTTTGGATGAGCGAACGGGAACTTTCCAGTGCGCTGGGACTTAAAGGGGGGTTCAATAATGTGATCGCAGAGCTCTCTCCCAATGGAGATCTTCGCACCGCTAAAAAGGAATTGGACAAGATCCTGAAACCATATGGCGGGCTCTCAGCGTATGATCGCGAGAACAATCCCACCATCCGAATTGTCGACGAGGAGATCAAAAGTTTAAAGGCGGCAGCCGTTTCCTTCCCCGCCGTCTTTTTAAGTATTGCCGCCTTCATGACCAGCGCTGCCCTGACCCGCCTGATCCACTTGCAGAGGGAGCAGATCGCCCAGTTAAAAGCGTTTGGATACTCTTCCCGCTCGATCGCCCTGCACTATTTCAAGTATGCCCTTGTGGTCGTTGCCCTGGCGACAACGGCAGGAGCATTTTTTGGACAGCTATTCGGAAGCCTTGTCCTTCCCATGTACGGGCCCTTTTTCCATTTTCCGTCCCTGGTCTTTATACCCGATCGCTCTGCACTCCTCTACGCGATCGCGGCAAGCGCAGGGCTGTCGTTCATCAGCGTTTTCAGTGCGGTCAGGCAAGTCTTGAAGCTTCCCGCTGCCGAAGCGATGCGCCCCGAACCTCCCGCGGAATACAGGCCAAGCTTGTTGGAGAAAGTTGGCTTGCAGACATATGTCCCTCCCCTGTTGCGGATGGCCCTGCGCAATTTGGAACGCAAACCCTGGCAGGCAGTGTTCACGACATGCGGCCTTGCGCTAGCGACCGCACTGCCGATCATCTCAATCGCGATGGGAAACGGCATGGACCACATGATGGATTTCCAATGGAGGCAAGCCCAACGGCAGGATGCCACTCTCTCATTAATTGAACCGAGCTCTTACTCCACTTTATCATCGATCAGCGCGTTACCGGGCGTTAAAAAAATCGAGCCTTTCCGCTCTGTTCCCGCAAAGATCCTCAATGGCCATCACTCTCAAATGGTCGCGATCACCGGCCTTGAACAAAACACTCAGCTTTTCCGCCTGCTCAATACTGACGGAAGGCCTGTGGCCCTTCCATCGTCCGGTCTATTGCTGTCAGCGCATCTGGCCCAGACGCTCGGCGCGCAGCCGGGAGATACCGTGCGATTGGAAGTCCAGGAAGGGAGAAGACCCACACTCGATGCCGTGGTTTCCGGCACGATCACCGATTATGCCGGAGTCAGCGTGTATATGGAAGTGCATGCGCTTAACAGATTGATGAAAGAGGGAAACACGATCAACGGCGCGCACCTGTCGATTGACGACAATGCCTGGTCGGACTTCCTCAAAAAGATCAAAGACGCTCCACGAGTCGGCTCAGTCACGATTACAAAAGCGGCCCGTGATGCCTACGATAAAATCATGGGAGAAATGATGGGAATCAGCCAGGCGATCTTCTCCTTTTTCGCCATTGTCGTCGCTTTCGGCGTGATCTACAATGGGGCCAGGATTGCCCTCTCTGAACGGTCAAGAGACCTTGCAACGCTCCGAGTGCTTGGATTTACTCGAACTGAAGTCTCCACCATCTTGATCTCCGAGCTTGCGCTGCTGACCATTCTGGCCCTCATTCCCGGGATGTTGATCGGAAGGGAGTTGACCCGCATCATCCTTGCGGGAGTGAGTTCAGAAGCGATGCGCATCCCTGTCGTCATAACCGAAAAGACCTACGTGACAGCCCTTATAATCATTTTAATCTCTGCCGCCTGCTCCTTTGCTGTCGTCGGCAGACGAATCATGAAATTAGACCTTTTAGGAGTTCTCAAAGCGAGAGAATAGTTATGAACTTAAAACAATCATTCAATTGGAAAAAAATCCTCCCCTATCTCATCGGTGCGGGGGCCATTCTCGTCTTAATGAGCGCGTTTCGATCCAAACCGGTCGACGTCGACGTAGCCAAAGCGACAGTCGCCCCCCTCTCAGTTAAGATCAAGGAAGAGGGGATCACCAAAGTGCGCAACCGCTATGTAATCACCCCGCCAGTCAGCGGCTTCCTCAACCGTGTCACTTTAAGTGAAGGAGACCTGATCCGACAAAACCAGACCGTGCTGGCAACTCTGGAACCCGGCATGCCCGGTTTTTTGGACTCCAGGGCAAGGGAGGAGACCCGTGCGCGATTAAAGGCAGCTGTTGCTTTGCGCAAGCTCAAAGAGGCGGAAGTCGAACGGGCAAAAGCCTCGCTTGACCTCTCTCAAAAGGAGTACGAAAGAGCGGAGATCCTCGATAAGAAAAATTATATCTCCAAGAAGGAGCTGGACGAGGTGAAAGCGCAGGTTCTCATTCATAATCAAGAGCTCAGCAGCGCCCAATTTGCTCTGAACATC
Organism: uncultured bacterium; assembly: GCA_964635295.1. GTDB lineage: Bacteria > Chlamydiota > Chlamydiia > Chlamydiales > Waddliaceae > Waddlia. Next base: position 28,631 of record CAZWOB010000009.1, on the reverse strand, counting down.
GCGGATTATGAAGTGGAGCAGTTAGAAGCCAAACTCAAAGAGGCCAGCAAAATGCAAGGGGGCCATGAGAATGACCTGAAACTTGTCTCCCCTGTCGATGGTCATGTGCTCAAAGTGAATGATGCCAATGCCCGTTATGTTTCTGCTGGAACCCCGCTCATGGAGATTGGGAATATTGATGATCTGGCCGTTGAAATCGAAATGTTGTCTAACGACGCCGTGTCGATAAAAGACGGGGCTCCTGTTGAAATTTCCCAATGGGGAGGAGATCATCATTTAAAAGGCAAGGTGAGCCTGGTCGAACCTGGGGCGTTTACACGCACTTCTTCGTTGGGAGTGGAGGAGCAGAGGGTGAGGGTGCATGTGGATATTGTCGACGCGCTTCCGAAAAACTACCGCCTTGGAGATAAGTACAGAGTGGAGGCTGAAGTTGTCTCATGGGAAAAGGATGATGTCCTGCAGATCCCGACTGGTGCGATCTTCCGTCGAGGCAGCCGCTGGATGACGTTTGTGGTCAACAATGGCAAAGCGGAGCTTCGCGAGGTAAAGACCGGTCATCAAAATGGCGCTCAAGTGGAGGTGCTGGACGGGCTAATGGAAGGCGACGTGGTTGTTGTCTACCCGTCTGAGTCGATTGATGAGGGAACGAAGGTCAACATTCTTTAATTGATTTTCACCATAGAGCTCACGAAGAACGCAGAGAATGAACCAAAATTTTATTCTCTGTGTCCTCCGTGAGCTCTGTGGTTATTTTTTCGGTCAAATCCCCTAAACCAGGGGGATAGAAGCTATAAGGCAGCCCGATGCAAAACCTGGACAGTTCCTCCCAGGAAAAATTCACAGTACATTCAGAGAATATTTCTTAAAAAATAACCGGTTTTCATATGATGTATTCATGAAGCTATAGAACTCATCGGTATATAGCGACAATGTTTCAACATTGTTCTTCATACTTGGTCGACTTGCCGCTGAATTTCTACCCGCCTGCATCGCCCAACTCTTTCGAGTTGAACTACTTCGGCGCCGACCATGTCTGATAGAAATTCCGGGCGCCTTCTTGTCTGAAAACCCAATTTTGAAACATTATCAGTATAGATAAATGTAGGACTATATGATTACAAAAGAAAAGAAAAAACCTGCGAAGAAAAGCCTTGCTTCCAAGTGCTTAGGGCCTGTTGCGGATTTAGAAAAACACCTTCCCGTCAATTGGTGGGAATCCCTTTTTAATTCCATCTATTTGAAAACCGATGCTGACGTCATAGAAAACGATCAAGCAACAGAAAATGAAATCAACATATTTCAGGCAATCACCCAGATCACCCCTTCCCACAATATTTTAGACCTCTGCTGCGGCCAGGGACGGCACTCACTCGAACTTGCCAAACGTGGATACCAGTTCATTTCAGGGATCGACCGGTCCCGGTATCTGATAAGGCTTGCAAAAGGCAGGGCCCAAAAAGACGGATTCCCCATAAAATTCTCGGAAGGCGATGCAAGAAAGATCCGCATTCCAGACCAATCAATGGACTGCGTGATGATCATGGGGAATTCATTCGGTTATTTTGAACAGGAACGTGACGATCTTCTAGTGCTCAAGGAAACGAACCGTGTCCTGCGCGAAGGGGGAATACTGTATCTGGATGTGACGGATGGCGCATGGATGAAAGATAACTTTGAGAAAAGGTCTTGGGAGTGGATCGATGAACATCTCCTGGTTTGCCGAGAACGGCATCTGGCATCAGATCAAACCCGGTTGATCTCCCGGGAGCTGGTCACCCATGCAGAAAAGGGCGTCATTGCCGACCAGTTCTACGCAGAAAGGCTCTACACGTTTGAAGAACTAAAGTCTCAATTGACTGCTGCGGGTTTTGAAAACATCAAAAAACATGAAAATGTTAAAGGGGAATCCACCCGCAATCAAGACCTTGGAATGATGGCAAACCGGATACTTGTCACTGCGGTCGCTCCTAAAAAAGTGAAGCCCAAAGCGAAAATCCAAGGATCCAAGATCATGTGCACAGTCTTGATGGGCGATCCGAAACTGCCCGACTCTGTCAAACGCAATGGACAGTTCAACGAAGAAGATTTCGATACCATTTCCCAATTGAAAGATGCCCTGAAGGAGATGGAGGATTTCCGCTTCACTTTCGTCGATGACCATAAAAACCTGCTTCGAAACTTTACCATGAATCCACCCTCCTTTGTGATGAACCTTTGCGATGAAGGATGGAAGAACGATCCGTTCATGGAGCTGCATCCACCAGCGTTCATGGAAATGTTGAATATCCCTTATTCTGGTGCTGGGCCTGAATGCCTTTCCATCTGCTACAACAAAGCCATTGTGCGTGCCATCGCACAGGATATGGACATCAACATCCCGGGTGAAATATGGACCGACCCTTCCAACCATTCAGCTGCTATTCCAAGCATATTCCCCGCAATCCTTAAACCGGCGTTTGGTGATAGTTCAGTAGGGATTACCCAAAATGCTGTTGTCCACTCTTCTGAAGAGCTTGTCACTTACTTTGACCGGTTAAAATCAGAGATGCCCGGAATCCCGATACTCATTCAGGAATTCCTTGAAGGGCGCGAGTTCAGCGTCGGATTGGTAGGCAACGGTTCCTCTATGGAAGTGCTTCCCCTTTTAGAAGTTGATTACTCAAAACTCCCTGCGGAATTACCGAAAATCCTGGGGTATGAGTCAAAATGGCAACCGGACTCGCCCTACTGGACACATATCAGCTACCAACAGGCTGAGGTTGATGAAGCAGAAGCTAGATATCTTATCGACACCTCAATGATTCTGTTCCAACGGCTTAAATGCAGAGACTATGCCCGGTTCGACTTCCGCATGAACCTCAAGGGAGAAATAAAGCTGCTGGAAGTAAATCCTAATCCAGGATGGTGTTGGGATGGCAAGATGGCCCTCATGGCAAATTTTGCCGGAATTTCTTATCAGGAGCTCTTGGAGAAGGTCTTGAAGGCTGCAATTGAAAGATACCCAGCTACCGTGTCCGTTTAATTTTGAAACAGTAGGGATCAGCTATGCTGATCCCTACTGTCAATGTACTGCGTTCTTTTAAATGATCTGTTTGTTGCGCCTATTATTTATTAATATGATAGGTAATGGCTTAGCTTTCAGGAATTTCTTCCGGTGCTTCAATACAGACTCCGGTATCCGGATCGAATACCTGGCCCTCAGGACACTCTTCCTCTGCATAAGCATTCAAGCTGAAAGTCATCATAAATACAGTTAGCATATACATTAGTTTACTCATTGTTAGTCTCCTCTATGAGTATTTTCAGGCTCCATAGATTCCTCTGAATAAGCCTGTGTGTAAATTCTCAGAATTTACACGTGCTCCTATGCAATTCCTGTGCCAAAATTATAGGTCTCTAAGATGTAGTTCCCAATAGATCGGCATTTCGGGCTTGCGCATATGCTTGAAGTGCAAAATTTTCTTGTCGGGGTAGTAATCCTTCATCTCAAAAAAATCGTCCGAGGTAAAATTATAGATCGCAGGGTCCAACAATAGAATCCGATAATCGTCCACCTCAAGGATCCCCGCTTTCACCCGATCAATATTCCTGATCCCGATCCTCTTCTTGATCGCATACTCCCCCCCCTGCCACTTCAACAGTTCAGGCTTGAAGAAATGCTCTTCGTAAATCGCTTTCACCTCCTCAAAAAAACGGATCGCCTTCTTCCGCGATCTACTTGGGACGATGATCACGCCATTGCTGATCGGCAGCGCGTACAATGTCCCGGTATGATGGAACATATAAGTAAAACCGACATCAAATTGCTGCTCAAAAACCTGCTCGAGAGAGTCCTGAACGATCATGTCGTTGTCCAGGAACACCAGGTGATTATCCGTCTTGTCCGCCTTCATAAACTCTATCTGTATACACAACTTCTCATACATGATCCGTTCTTGATTGACAGGATAACGGACAATACGGACGTCTTCAGGAAGATCGATTGAAGTGGTCTCGTCGGTCAGCAAGACGTTTTCGCAATGGGGATGAGACCGCTTCGTCGCTGAGAAAAAAACGTTGAGATAGGTCCTCCAATCCTCAAACATCGGGGGCAAAAGCTTCCACTTTGCCTTCAAATCTGTGACAGCCCGAAGGCTGTCCTCAAGCTGCTGACGAGACAATGGCGTATAAAAGGTAATAAACGTTACATCAGGAGAAATCTGTCGGCTCTCCAAAATACCTTCCCTCTTCATCCTTTTTCAATGAAGCGCACACGATCTTGGGATCGTGAGTATAGAAAAACCTGGCATTAGTATCTGACAGCGATTCATAAAGTTCCAGCTTCTCATCCACCTTCAGCTCGGGAAAACGGTCGTAGCCCATCGTCAAGGGAAGATGCACCCAGGAATTCCCCGGGATGAGATCTGTCACAAATACGAGCGGCCCTTCATCAGTCACAAGTTGCGAAAGCATCAAGCCGCGCGTATGCCCTTCGGAAAAGCGGAAGGTCACACCGAAGTTCAGGTCCGGGTGCTCAGGCTTATCGATCAGGACGAGACGGTCGGAAGCCTGTAGAAGCTCATGCAATAAAGGAATGAAAGAAGCGCGTTCTCGGGGATGCGGATTTTGCGCATACTCCCAATGCTCCTGCCCGACATAGTAGGAAGCGTTGGGAAACTTGAGCTTTGGCGGATCATCGCCATATTCCGGCAGGAGTCCCCCTGCATGATCAAAATGGAGATGAGAAAGGACAACAATGTCAATGTCCGCCTCTTCCACACCATTCTGATTAAGATTTTTCAACAAGACATCCTCTTCAGGCTCGATTCCAAACCTTTCTTTCAACTTCGGGTCAAAAAAAGCGCCGACGCCAACCTCGAACAGGACGTTGCGCCCATCGTCAAGCTGCGCCAACAGCGCACGCGTCGCAAGAGGGATCCTATTGTGATCATCCGGCTGTATCCATTTTTGCCACATCGCTTTCGGCGCGTTGCCAAACATTGCGCCCCCGTCCAGATGCTGACGATTTCCTTCGATAGCAATCAATTTCATGATCCAGCCCACTTCGGTTCTCTTTTTTCAATAAATGCCGTGGCCCCCTCATGTGCCTCTCCAGACGCTCTGGACTGAAGATGGAAGCTTTCGGCAATCTTCCACGAATGCTCCAAAGGGGAGGAATCCAATTTTTCCAGCAATTCTTTGCTCAAGCGCATGGTCTGAGGAGCGCCCTTTAATATCTGCTTCATCACGTTCTCTGTTTCCTTCTCAAGACTGCCATTGGGAACGACACGGGTCACCAGCCCCATTTCACGGGCACGCGCCGCTGAAACAGGCTCTCCTAACAGCAGGAGCTCCTTAATTTCTCTTGTTCTCATCTGTTTTCTCAACAAGGCGCTGACAAAACCGGCGACAATCCCTCGACGCACTTCAGGAAACCCCACCTTGGCCTCTTCTTCGGCATAGACGAGGTCGCAGGCTGACATGATCGCCGCTCCCCCAGCGATCGCAGCTCCATGGACACCACAGATAGTCACCAAAGGAAATGCGTAGATTTTACTCAAAAGCTTACTGAGACAGTCAGCGGACTCCTTTGCTTTGCTGTGATCGGCCATTTCCTGCAAGTCCAGCCCAGAACAAAATACCGGCCCCTCCCCTAAAAACAGCACTGCGCGTTGATCGGGGTCGTGTCTGGCCTCTTCAAGGGCTGTAATCATCTCCTTCATCAAGCCACAGGATAGAGCGTTCCGTTTTTCCGGACGGTTCAACCGGATCACTGTGTAATGGCTTTTCTTTATGGTCTGCACTTGCATAAAATATCCTCCGGAATCATCAGTTCCAACTGTAGAAGCGCCTGCCCAAGAGCTTTTCCTTGCGCATCGATGCGAAGCGATCGGCTTCCCCCTTCTCCCAGCGCCCCTTTGAGCAAGAAGTTCAACGCGCCCAAATTGGGAAGTTCATACCGCACGGTCTCTTCTACGCCAATGGTTTCAAAGAACGCCTGCACCACCTCCGCTTTGAGCTGGTCCTCTAAGAAACGATACCCCTCTTCGGTATAAGCGATCACGCCAACGTTGGCATTCCTTCCTTTGTCCCCGCTTCTTGCATACGCGATCTCTCTAAGTCGTACTTTTTCCCTGATCATTCGACCTCCACCCATTTTAGATCGGTCGCCACACGATCGACCGGAATCTGACATGGCCAAAAACCAAACACGGGCCGCGCCTTTGGGCGGGCCTGAAAATAGCCGGTCACCCCCTGCGGACCGCTGGTCACAAGCGGAGCGATCGCTTTGGCAAAACACTCGACCGCCTCTTTTCGACTGTCCCTAACGCTCAACCGAAGCATTCCTTCACGCAATGCGCGATCATCCCCTTCTTCAATCACCCCTTTTACCACATCGCCTAACCCGATACACTCGCACAGGGTATTCTCCAAAGCAAACCCCAGCTGTCTGACCCTCTCGAACACGATCTGTCCGCTAAGGGAAGCTTTCTCCCTCAACTGAGTCCCAAAAAGGGCCACCGTTCCTTCCGCGGCAAATCCATCACGAAAAGTCGCGCTTACTTTATAAGTGTCGGGGGGCGGCCTTCCGATTGCCCCGGTCACTCCCACTCTGTCCTCCCCTTCGTCAGACAGGGAAAGCTCTAAAAAGGATACCTCCACATCCGGACTTAGATACTTGTCAGGATCTCCAATTTCGTATAGCAGCTGTTCTTTGACGGTTTGCTCATTAACGAAGCCGCCAGTCCGGTCAGGTTTTGTAATGACGAAGTCGCCATCCTCTTTCATCTCCACAACGGGATACCCAAGATTTGCCTGATCTTCGATGGCTGTCCATTGCGTTGAAATCCCCCCAGTCACCTGCGTCCCGCATTCGATCAGATGCCCTGCAACAGTTGCCTGGGCCAGCTTGTGATACTCATCGAATTTCCACTTGAAGTGGGAGGCGCAGCAGCCGACAACAAGGCTTGGGTCCGCAACCCTTCCTGTGATCACGAGGTCCGCCCCCTGATCAAGCGCTTCCGCGATTGACGAGGCTCCCAGATACGCGTTTGCAGACACAAGGCGGTCTTTGACTGTTTCCAAAGATTCCCCGGTATCCAGATTTGGGAAGTCGTCTCCCTTCTTCAGCTCGTCCAGTACATCATCTCCGATGACAACCGCAATTTTTTTGGGGAGGCAGGGACTTTCTTTCAATAGTTCGGCGCACGCCTGAGCACACCCCATCGGATTCAAGCCACCGGCATTGACGACAACTTTGACATGGCTTCCCTCTTCCCATCTACGGATCACGCCTCGAAATTCTTCGACAAAGTCCCGGGCATATCCGAGGGTAGGCGCACGCTCTTTTTGCACTGCCAATAACGAGAGGGACACTTCAGCTAAGTAATCCATGGTCAAATAGTCGAGGTCCGGCTGCTGGATCAATAAACGTTCGGCAGCTCCCGCCTGATCTCCCCAAAATCCTTGCGCGTTTCCGATCTTGATCATACCTGCATCACACCTGTATGGAACGTTTTTTCGCGAAGCGGCGCTCTTTTCACGAGACGGAGGCAATTTGCCAGCACAGAGCGGGTCTCGTGCGGTTCGATGATTGCATCGATCCATCCTCTGGCAGCGCCATAACGGATATCCATTTGCCGGGCATACGTCTGACGGACCTCTTCAAATAACCTTGAGTTCTCCTCGTCGTCTAATGGATGCCCCTCCCTTTCGGCCTGTTTGGCGCGGATCCCCATTAACGTCCCGGCGGCCTGATCGGCACCCATCACTGCGTACTTTGCATTCGGCCAGGCAAAAAGAAAATTCGGGTCGTATGCTTTGCCGCATAGCGCGTAATTTCCGGCGCCGAACGAACTGCCCACGACAACTGTGATTTTCGGAACGATCGAATTGCTCACGGCATTGACCAGCTTGGCTCCCGACCGTATGATGCCTGCCTGTTCAGCAGCCTCTCCGACCATGAAACCCATCACATCCTGAAAGAAGATGATCGGCACTTTTGTCTGATTGCAGTCCATGACAAACCGGGCTGCTTTGTCGGCGCTGTCTGTATAGATCACACCGCCGATCTCGACCTCTCCTTTTCCCGTCTTGGTCTGGAGACGTTGATTGGCGATCACTCCCACAGGATGTCCCTGGATCTTCGCAAATCCCGTCACCAATGTCTTGCCATACTCCGCTTTATATTCCTGAAGAGAACCCCGGTCGACAATGCAGGAAAGGAGTTCACGGGCATCATAGGGAGCTTCAATCAAATCGTACACATGGTCGGCAGACCGTTCTGTCTGGAAGTCTTCTGAGGAAACAGCATCTTCAGGAAGCATATCAGCCAATTCGCGCAACCGCCTTAAACAGGCGTCATCGTCTTCTTCCAAGAAGTCCACTGTTCCGCTGATCGACGCATGCATTTCCGCGCCGCCCAACGCTTCCGGATCGACGTCATGACCGATCGCCGCTTTCACAAGAGCCGGACCCGCCAAGTTCAAACTGCTTCCTTTTGTCATTAAAAGCTTGTCGCACAGCACGGGAAGGTAGCCTCCGCCGGCGATGCAGTTTCCCATAATCGCCGCGTATTGCGGAATGCCGGCTGCCGAGATGACCGAGTTGTTGCGGAAGATCCTGCCGAAGTCGTCTTCATCGGGAAAGATCTCATCCTGCATCGGCAGAAAAACCCCCGCTGAGTCCACCAGATAGATGATCGGCAGGCGGCACTCAAATGCGATCCTCTGGGCACGCAGGATCTTTTTTGCCGATTGAGGGAACATCGCGCCAGCCTTCACAGTCGCGTCATTTGCGATGATCATGAAATCCCTGCCGGACACCTTGCCGACTCCAGTCACAACCCCCGCAGCTGGTACCTCGCCCCAATCAGCATACATCCCATAGGCAGCCCACAGCTGCAGTTCCTGGAAAAATGCGCCTGGATCCAAGAGTTTGTCCAGTCTTTCGCGTACAGTCAGCCTGCCATGCCGGCGCTGCCTTTCGCGCCCTTTTTCCCCGCCCCCTTCACGAAGCTTCTCTTCTTGCAAACGCACCTCTTCTGTCAACTGACGCAAGGTGCTTTTTGTCTGATTTGCCACGGTCATTCGATTCCTGTTATGGTGTCTGAAAGCGAGACAATCGATTTATCGTCGTTTGCTTCGATCCCCGTGAACAAACGACGGCACATATCGAGCTGTCTGCGGATAAAGAATGTCGCGATCGGAAAGTCATTTCCCAACGCTTCTTTTTTATTGTCTACGGCTGCAAGGTCGGTGTCCAGCTTGCTCAGAACGGCACTAGACACATAGACAGCCATCGCAATCGAGGCAATACGGTCAAGCTGCAGCTGACGTTCCACGATCTCTTCACCATGTTTCGCCAGGAGGCTGGCGGAATACCAATGCATTTTTCTGACGACTCCTGCCAGTCCCTTCGCCTCTTCCTGCAAATGAGACGATCTCACAGGGATTGTAGGGAGGAAAAACCTGCTGAACAGTTTGCTGCCATGCCCCCATGCCCGTCCTGCGTTGGAAAACACCCCCTTGAACGCATCGAGGCTTCCTTTAAGCTCCATCCCGACATCGCGCATGCCGACAACGCCGATGAATGCGCGAAGCACCTCATTGGACCCCTCGCCGATCATGTTGAGCCGCGCGTCGCGCATCATCCGCTCATAAGGCTGGTCGGTAAAAAATGAACGCCCGCCCAAAATCTGCATCACTTCATAGAGAATTTCCCAAAGGGCGTCGCTTGTAAACACTTTCAAAATGGCAGATTCCAGCATGATATCTTCGACATCGTTGTCGATCAACCCTGCAGTCAGATATGTTGCCGCGTCCATTGCGTACAGGAGGGAACAGATTTTAGAAATTTTCTTTTTCACCAGAGGGAAAGAGGCAAGCGGTCGTTTGAACTGATACCGTTCTCTGGAGTGTTTGACTCCCAGACGCACCAGCTCCCGCGCCGCTCCGGTACACATCGCTCCAAAAGTCGTACGGCCATAGTCCAACAGGGTCAGGCAAACCTTGAGACCACCTCCTTTTGGACCGAGAATATTCTCCTCGGGAACTTCCATGTCGTTGAACGCAAGATTTGCCGTCCATGTTCCCCGAGTCCCCAGCTTGTCCAACGCCTTGTCACGGACGATGAAGCCCGGCATGTCTGGAGTGACCAAAAAGGCTGTCACGCGCTCTTGAACGCCATCAGCTGTCTCCACTTCAGTTTTGGCCATGACAGTTAAAATGTCGGCAATGCTTCCATTTGTCGTCCACTGCTTCAATCCGTTGATCCGGTAAACTTTTTTCTCAGGGTCATAGACAGCTTTTGTCTCCACGCCATTAGCATCTGAACCGGCGTTCGGCTCGGTCAACGAGAAAGCCGCAAATTTTTTCCCCTTTGCTAAGTCAGGAAGCCACTTTTTCCTCTGCTCATCTGTCCCAAAGAGTAGAAGAGCTTTAAGCCCGATGCTTTGATGGACGTTGATGAAAAGCGCCGTCGACCCGCAGTTCTGGGCAATTTTATCGGTCACCTTGCAATAGGCGCGCTGGGACATCCCCAGGCCCCCAAACTCTTTCGGCACCGTCATTCCCAACACACCGAGATCTGCCAGCCCCTTTAGTACTTCGTCCGGAATTTGCGCTTGACGGTCAATCTCTGCAGCATCGATCCTGTCATCTGAGAATTCAGCAACTTTCCTGACATACTCAGCGATCTCTTCTTCTTCAGCATTATCCGGATACGGGTAGGGAAAAACTAAAGAATGATCGAATTTTCCAAAGAACAACTGTTTGGCAAAACTTGGATTTTTTTGCTCGGAAAACAACAGTTCTTCCGCAAGTTTTTTCTCTTCTTCGTCCATGGACTTACCCCAAATTATGACTATTTTCTTTATACCATATCAAACACAGGAATAGAACAAATATTATATTGACAATTTACTGCTTACTGGATCATGAAGAATCCCATACATAAGACAACCGTGGAGGTTCTCATGGCAAGTTTATCGACAGTAGACAATTCGGCATGTCACAATCTTCCCTTTGATCCCAACGAAATTTGCGATACAGCTGCAGATTATTGCGAACCGGTCAGTGAGGCGGTAACTCTGGCGACACTCGCGATCGCCTTGCCCCTGATCACCTTGGCCGGAGAGATGTTGATCGAAGGTATTATCGATACTGCTCTGATGTTAAAAGATTTAGGAAAGTGGTGCTGTAGAAGGAAAGAGGAGTACCTACCCGTTGATGATGGAGAGCTTCCAAGTATCGCTGTTTTTGAAGAGAATGATCCCCAGTCTCCACAGACCATCGTTCGAGAAAGGGTAACCCCTATATGGAAAAAAGTGTTCGGAATATTAAAATTGGAGACGACCGCTGTCGCTCTTGGCGCTATAGCGATCGTAACATATGAGTTCGGGACACTCTTTTCAAAAGATAACTGTCAAACGATCAGGAATGGATGCGGGGATTTTTCCGCAGTTTTTGTCGATGGATGCAACTGGTTCGATGGGTTCTTAGTGAATATGATCAATCAAGTGATCGAGAAGTACCTATAAAATTCCGTGGAAGTGATGTGTAGGGAATGATTCGAAGAATTTGGCAACGACGCTAAAAGATGAATGGCTCTTACCGACCTGTTCCAACACGATTCGACCGTAGTAGAATGACAACTTTACTTTACTGGAGTCTCCTAGTGAAACTGAACCCGCTTTATTCCTCAAGATTCTATTGAAGATCTCTAAAATACAATTTTTTGCCCTTTGATCTCTCAGATTAAAAATTGTCGCAAGATTGGGGATCTTCATGAACTTCCAAAAGATGGGTGTCATTTCACTTACCGGCAATCCTCCTGAGACACTGCCTCTTAACTCAAACTCTCCATCTTCGTGAGCCCTCACTGCCATCTGCCCAACCCGCCTTCCTCTCTCATGGAGTTCGAACGTTTGTTCCCCGGGATATCCGTTCAAAAGATTTTCTAAGATATGAGGGAGGGCAACAGCTGCATTCGTATATTTCTCAGCATGAACATACGTGCGTCCTTCGGAAGAGCCCGAGGTGGGAGCGTGTGAACAGAATGCTTCTCGCACCTGACCGGAACCACCTAATTCATTCAAACTTACATATGAAGACATGACTTATTATCAAACGTTTCTTAGAACAAAGAATAGTATAAAAGTTTATGCTAAATAAATCAATTTTTGATCTTTAAAAGGTACGAGCGGGCACTCTTTTGACCGGCATCGGCAGCCTGCTGCAATAATTCCACCCCGCGGGCCTTGTCCTTTTTCACTCCATACCCCCTGTAGTACATCTTTCCGGCACGGTACATTCCCAAAGGACTATCACTCTCAGCCGCTTTGTTATACCAATAAAAGGCATTGCTGTTTGACAAAGGGAATCCTGATTTACCCAGAAGGAACAACTTTCCGATGTGTAGTTGATATTCCACATTTCCACCGAGGGCATCCTGCTTCATTTGACTAAATTTTAATTCCACGTTTTCATACTTGACCTTTGCCGGAAGCTGATCCGGTGAAAAATGTTTCAATCCCTTTTTCGTTCTGCGCTTTTTCTTTCTTTTAACGTTAGAATGCAGTGTCGCTTTTTCGGCAATCTCCTGCACCTTGCGGTCTGCTTCCCTTGCGCTTTCTGAGTTCACAGGGACAACTCGCCGTTGATAAAAAGCCAGGTAACAGATCAAATGCGTCAGGCCAAGTGTAAATACACCGATAGCGACGGTGGATACGAGCGCAACAAGACGGCTGTGCCTTTTTGGCAGTTCGCTTGGATTAAACATAAAATATTGAAAAAATGAAGAGACAGTGAGAGACATCCTATCCTCCTGTTTGACAAAATCGATTCCATATTAAAATATAAAATTATTTTTTTAAAAAAGAAAATTCAGAATAGAATTTTAAACGGTTTCAGAGTATAGTTGGCCTCTTCCGAATATCCTAGAGGTGTCATTATGTCCCTGAAAAAACTCATCATTCTTAGCATCTTCCTACTTTCCACCTCATTAAATCACTTATTTTCAGACACAAACGGAAAGATTGAAGTAGGGGCAAGCTATGTTCACATCGATCTGATCGAATCGGGCATTACCATGAAGGACATCGATATGCCCGCCGTGCGGGTCGAAGCCGCCTGGTGCATGGGAAAAGGGATCTACCTCAAGCCGTTCGGCATGTACGGGAAAAACGGCGACAGCGAGTTAAAGACCGCAGGACTGAGCCTTGGAGTTTGCATGCCCCTTGGAAAATGCTTTCTAATCTCGCCAAGCATCGGCATCAACTATACCCACTTGGACACAACGATCGATCTGGCTTTCGGAGACGGCATGTTTTTCACTTTCGATGAAACGTTTGAGGGGTGGGCGCCGAACATCGGCCTGGAGATCACCTACCGCTTCCGCCCCAACCTAAGGCTCAGCCTGAGCGGACAGTATGCCTGGAGCCGGTCGGAAACCGATATCAAAAACCTGTTTTCAGCCAAAAGCGATTCCCGCGGCCCCGCCTACGCGGCGATGATCGAGTACGATTTTTCGGAGTGCTGGTCGGTCAATTTCGCGACAGCTTACAATGAGAGCTACAGCAGGGAAAAGAACGGCATCAGGGGACGCGGAGGCAAGATCGGCCTCGTCCGTTGGTTCTAAAGTACTTTATTGACAATTCTTCCTAAAATCTTTAATTTATGGGTATATGGTATATAAACGAATTGAAGATTATGGGGTCATCGGGGATCTGGACACGGTCGCCCTTGTAGGGATCGATGGATCGATCGACTACATGTGCTTCCCCTATTTCGATTCCCCCTCTGTTTTCGCCTCACTTCTCGACCACAAGAAAGGGGGGAGGTTCCTCATCACTCCCCAGATCGACAACGTCGTACGAAAACAGATGTACCTTCCCGGCTCCAATATCCTGCTCACCCGCGCCCTCTGCGGTTGCGGGATCAGCGAGATCTCCGATTACATGGTGATCCACGAAGAGGAGTTTCACAACACGCTTGTCAGACGCGCCAAAGCGGTCAGGGGGAGCATCAAGTTCAGGATCGAATGCAGCCCGCGATTTGACTACGCACGCTGCGGGCACAAGATTAAACAAAAAGGGAACGAGGTCATCTTCATCCCCGAGAACGACAAGATCGATGCCATCCGCCTCAAATCAAAGTTCCCATTGAATGTGCAGAACGGGGATGTCGTCTCTGAATTTACTCTCCAGGAGGGAGAGACGGCGACTTTTATTCTCGAACTCGGAGAAGATGAGGAGATCACCCCTTCCACAGATCCCTCCTACGCGGTTAAGAGCTTCAAAGACACGATGAACTATTGGCAGCGATGGATCAGCCGGTCCAACTACCGCGGACGCTGGCAGGAAATGGTCAACCGCTCAGCCCTGACACTGAAATTATTGACATCCAGAAAATACGGTTCGATCGTCGCGGCTCCGACATTTGGACTTCCTGAAGAATTAGGCGGAGAAAGAAACTGGGACTATCGGTTCACCTGGATCCGCGATGCCTCATTTACCCTTTACGGTCTGATGCGGCTTGGTTTTGTCGAAGAGTCGGAAGCGTTCATGAACTGGGTCTGGGACAGATGTTCCGACATGAACCCCAACTCTCCCCTGCAGATCATGTATGGGATCGATGGCCGGAAAACACTCACCGAAACTTCCCTTCCCCATTTCGAGGGATATGAAGGATCCTCGCCTGTAAGAATCGGAAACGGCGCCTATAATCAACTACAGCTGGACATCTACGGGGAGCTCATGGACTCCGTTTACCTCTACGACAAGTATGGAAAAGGAATCTCATTCGACCTATGGGATAAACTGAAAGTTCTCATTGATTGGGTGACAAACAATTGGCAGCGCAAAGATGAAGGGATATGGGAAGTACGCGGGGGACAAAAAGAGTTTCTTTACTCTCGAGTGATGTGCTGGGTAGCCATCGACCGGGCCATGAGGCTTGCCAGGAAACGCTCGCTTGCCGCGCCAATGGAAAGATGGCATGCAGTCAGAAACCAGATCCATGAAGACATCATTAAAAACTTTTGGGATGAAAAGCATCAGGCTTTCGTTCAATATAAGAACAGCCAATCTGTCGACGCGTCCAACCTTCTGATGCCGATGATCCGCTATATCAGTCCTGTCGACCCCCGTTGGCTGTCCACCTTGAAGGCGATGAAGAAAAATCTCGTTGAAGACTCCCTGGTCTTCCGCTACCGTGCCCAAGAGGGTGCTTCAGACGGACTCGAAGGATCGGAAGGCACCTTTAATATGTGCTCATTCTGGTATGTGGAGTGCCTGTCCCGTTCCGGCGACGTCCAACAGGCGCGTTACTTGTTTGAAAAAATGCTCAGCTATGCCAATCACTTGGGCCTCTATGCGGAGGAGCTCTCAGTTGAAGGACGGCAGCTGGGAAATTTCCCGCAAGCGTTCACCCACCTGGCGTTGATCAGCGCAGCGTTTGAGCTGAACCGCAGCCTCGACAACCACAGAATCTCCTGGTAGTTATCCACCCGAGGTAAAACCAGGATAAAGTGTCATCCCCCCATCGACGAACATACTGATCCCACAGACGTAATCCGCTTCATCCGACGCAAGCCAGACTGCCGCTCGACCGATATCATCAGTTTCCCCAATACGGTTGTAAGGGATGAGCGACATCAATGATTGGTACGCTTCGGGCGTGTCCCATGCAGGGCGGTTGATCGGCGTGCGGATGGCTCCAGGGCAGATGCTGTTCACGCGGATCCTGTAGTGAGCGACCTCCTGGGCGATACTTTTCATCATCATCATGATCCCCCCTTTGGATGCGGCGTAGTTGACGTGGCCGGCCCATGGGATCACTTCGTGTACAGAGCTGATGCAGATAATTTTTCCTGCGGAGCAAGAGACCTCTTCTCTTACCCCGCGACGTTTGAACTCACGCACCGCTTCACGCGCGCAAAGAAACTGTCCCGTCAGGTTGACGCCGATCACTTTGTTCCATTTCTCGAGGGACATCTCATCAAAAGAGGCATCTTGCTGCAGGCCGGCATTGTTGATCAATATATCGATTGTCCCAAAGCGGTCGATCATCTCCTTGAACATCCCCTGCACCTGTTCCTCATTGGAAACATCGGTTTGATGAGAGAACACTTGACCTTCGGGATTGACCTGCTTGATCTCTTCGACCACTTGTTCGGCTCCCTCTTCATTGGAGACAAAGTTGACGACGACATCGGCTCCCGCTTGAGCGAGAGCGATCGCCACTCCCTTTCCGATCCCGGAATTGGCCCCTGTGACCAGGGCTTTTTGTCCTTTGAGAACTTTCCTCGTTGGACAAGAGGGCATGACAACATCGGGAAGATCTTTTTCAGC